>CASEHG010000445.1 GCA_949287565.1 uncultured Brachyspira sp. | reverse complement strand
TTACAAAATTTAATTATAAATGTTTATTAATTTTATAAAATTAAAAGGAAATAATAATTTAAAAATATTATAAAACTAGTTATAAAAATTGTTCACCTCTGGTAAGTTTACTTTACAGAGCCTTTTCCATAGGCACGTAAAGCTAACGAATAATTTTTATTAGTAATATAAAAAAATTAATTAAAAGGAAATAATGATGAGCAATAATTTTGATGAAAAAATAAAACCTTTCTTTTTTGTGGAACATGAAGATACAGCTTCTCTTTGTCTTAATGTGGGCGAATATAAAGCAGAAATATTTGAAGAAAGAGAAGATGAAGGATTTGAAGGCAGCGGATATGATTGGCAATCTTTAGCTTTGGTGTTTTTAAATGAAAAAGTTCCAGAATTAATAGATGTTATTGATTTTGATTCTGAGGCAAGTATGTTCTGTGCTTACAGCAGTGATATTGAAGCATTAAAGAAATTTGCTTTATTATTTAAAGAGGCATGTGAAGATGATAAATTAATAAGAGATTTATTTTCTAGAGCTGAACTTGATTAATATATAGTTTTTTGACAAACTTAATAATTATTAGTATAATATATTTATGAGTAATACTTTAAATACTAAAGAATATTTCAATCCTTTGAATGATTACTTTATGCGTTATATGTTTGCTAAAGAAGGACATGAACATATTTTACTTAATTTAATTAATTCTGTAAGAGCTGACTATAATCAAGAGATATTTGAAGAAGTAAAAGTTCTTAATACTTTTAATTTAAAAGAAACTGTAAATGATAAACAGTCAATAGTAGATGTAAGAGCAGTTACAAAAAGCGGCGAAACTGTTTTAGTAGAAATACAGAGAGTAGGAAATCAATCATTTGTTTACAGAAGTTTATACTATTGGGCTAAAGGCTATATATCTAATTTAAGAAATAATGAAAAATATAATGATTTAAAACAGGTTATAGTTATTAATATTTTGGATTTCAATTTGTTAAAGGATATTGATAAAGAACATAGTTGTTATGTAATAAAAGAATTAGAAACTAATCATATACTTACTAATCATTTGGAAATGCACTTCCTAGAACTTCCTAAATATTTATCTAGTACTTCAAGTCTTACAGATGAATTAAATGCTTGGTTTTGTTTTTTAACAATTAAAGAAAAAAGAGAAAAAATGGAGGAAATTATGAAAATGTTAGTTAAAAAAAATCCTATAATGAAAGAAGTTTATGATGAATATAATAAATTTGTAGATACAAAAGATTTATTTGAAAATTATGCAGAATATGAGAATAATTATTTTGATATATTAGCCTTAAGTGAGGAAAGAATGAAAGGCAGAGAAGAAGGTAGAGAAGAAGGCAGAGAAGAAGGAGAAAAAAATAAGGCAATATCCATAGCTAAAAGTTTAAAAAAGTCAGGTTTGGATGCCAAATTTATAAGCGAGAATACCGGATTAAGTATTAAAGAAATAGAAAAATTATAAACTCATAACAAATTTGTTTATAATATCATAAGTAAGTTTTATTAATTTAATGATAGGAGTGGTGCTATGAACATAATAGAAGAAATAAATCAATTACATGAAGATAATGAACATGAAAAAATTATTGATATTATAAAAGAAATTCCAGAAGATGAAAGAAGTGCAGAACTTTTTAGTTTGCTTGCCAGAGCCTATAATAATATAGAAAAGTATGATGAAGCATTGAACAATTTAATGTATATAAGAGAAGAAGGCATTGATGATGCTTTGTGGAATTATAGGGTAGGTTATGCTTATTATTATAAAGGCGATAAAGAGAATGCAGAGATGTATTTTAAAAAGGCTTATGATTTAAATAATGATGATACAGATGCTTATAATTTTTATATGCTATGTTCTGAAGATAAAGATGATGGAATAAATTTTGAAGAGAGAGTTGATAGGTTTTGGAAATGGTTTGAGGAAAATGAAAAAGTTATATCTGATTTTATAGAGCAAAAATCTGATATGTCATCAGATGAAATAATTGAATTTATTTCTAATGGTGTAGCTTTAATATCAAACAATTTGCAGTTTGTTTTTGGTGGTAATTATGAGTTTACATTTACTGTAGAGGGCAAAGAATATTTATTTTATTTTACACCTAGAATAGTAGCTGCTATGCCTGAGAAATTAAAAAGTAAATGGAAGTTCTTTCCTTATATGCAAAAACAAGATATAGCTAACTCTAATTTTAGAATGTATAATAAAGATCTGAGCTTTAAAGAAATTTTAGTATATCCTGAATATGATAAAGATACTAATTTTTTCAATTTGAAATTCTATAATAAAAAATTAAATGAACTAGAAGAAGATTATGCATACAATGCTTTTTATATAATGCTTGAACATGCAGTAGGCGAGAATATATTCAAATTATATTTATTAGGAAATGTTGAAAAAGTAGATAAAAAACTGGATGGTATGATAGAGCTTACAAAACTTTATGATTTTATAATGGACACTCTAAAAAATAAAAATAAGGAAATTATTGCAGACCCTATAAATAGATATACAGTTTATGAGTGTAAGCCTACAGATAATTTTTTCAGAGAAGATATATTTATGGGTAATACATGCTATATGGAGCTTATTAGTGATTATGCTAATTATAATATAGATGCTGTTGTTAATATTTCTAAAATGGGAGCAAGGGCTGTATATTTGACTTATGCATTTTCAGATAATAAAGATAATGATTTTAATGATGAAAATATAAATAAAAAACTTCTTGAAGAAAGAAACAATATTTCAGATGAACTTGAAAGTATGATGGGAGAGAGAGGAAGCGGTAAAGAAATAGGTATTGTGCTAGGCAGTGCCTTTGGTGTAATAGGCGGCTATATAGACTTGCTTTTGTATAATCAAGATGAGTTTATAAAGAGAGCTGAAGAAGTTCTTAAAAAATATAATTATAAATTTAGATTATTAAGATTCAGACAATATTCAGAAGTTATAAAAGAGTTTAATGATTAACAAAACAAAAAATAGTAATGTGCTTTTTTAGTGCATTGCTATTTTT
>CASEHG010000444.1 GCA_949287565.1 uncultured Brachyspira sp. | reverse complement strand
TATAAATAAAAGTAATAATATTCTATATTTCATATCTAATTACCTTAAAAAAAATACTATTATTATTCTTTATCGGAAAAAATATAAAATAACATAAGAAAAATTATATATGATTATTATATCATAATGTAAATGAAAAATATATACAGTGATATTTATTCATTAATAATAATATTTGGAAATTTATTTACATCCCCACCCATTTATATTTATTGATTTCTTTTGAATAGAAATTTAAATTTGTTTTTTAGCTATTATAGTAATTTTAACGCCCGCCCTAGATTTTTTTAAAATTTATAATGCATATACCGCACGGTGAGCAAAGTTAAAAAATATTGTTTTATTTGAATTCTAATTTTTATTATATTTGAAATTTAGCTAACCGTGCGTATAAAGAAGTTATAATTCTTTGTTTATCTTTATTAATGCACGCTCTATTATATAATGATTAAAATCAATACTGTCTTTCATAGCCTCGTATAATTTGAAAGAACTTACTATAGCTTTGTTCATAGTTTCATCTTTAAAATCAAAACCTTCTGTGATAGTCTTGATAGTTTTTTGCATAGTTATTCCTAAGAATTCATTAACTTTGCTTATATTAAGTATTTTTATATCTGCTTCATCTAGTGTAGAAATGAGTTTATCTACTTTTCTGTGCCTTGATAACTCATCATTTATCGTATAGCATAAATTAATAGCATCTTCAACATAAGGCTTTAATGATATAATTTCTTTGTCTATTTTTATTAATCCATTTTTTAAATTCTCTAGTATTTTTATTTTGTCTGATGTATTTCTGTCGTTTTTGTCTATTTGTATGTTTATATCGTCAAATTTATCTATTAGTTCTTGAAGAGTAATATTCTCCATTGCTTTTATTATTACACCGCCTTCTGTGGCATTGTAGAATTTTATTTTACTGTTATTGGCACATTGAGCTTCATACCAATTTCTGTACATATCGAATCTTGAATCAGTAAATACACTTTCTCCATAAATATTTTTCTCTTCTCTTAAATTTCCGGAAACAAGCACTTTATATATTCTGCTGTCATAAGAATCTAGCTTTCCTATTTCGGTGAAGAAATTTTCTTCATGATAGCTTCCTTTTATATGAGTTTGATGATTAGGAAAAGATAAATCCAAACCAACCATTATTATAGGATTAGCACCTATTTTTACAGCAAAATCATAAGCGGCAGTGGAAACGCTTCCTCCCATAGTGATATCGCCTCTATCCCCTAAAGGCTTCATAAAATATTTGGCAAGCGGAAATATTGAGTCTATAAAAAATATTGATCCATTAAATGATTCTACAGCCTCATGATCAACAGAAGATTCGGATATTAATACAGTATTTTCAAAATGAATATTCCTAAAATATTTGGAGTTTTTCTTTTGAGGGTCTATAGTTATAACGAAATGAGGAGATATTCCATGTGATGATAATGGCTTCATTGCAGTATCAACAGCTATTATAATTGCTTTGTTTTTCATCTCTTTTAATTTTGTAATATTTTTTTCAAGTGAAGGACCTGCTGATACTATAACTGCCGGAATATCTTTATATTTATTAAAAAATCTATTGACTCCATAATGAGTGGCAATTTCAACTGCATTAGAAGCTATATTATAAGCCCAAAGTTTATCAAATCTTGAAATAGTGTTTATATTTATGATTTTTTTATCTACTACTGAAAGTACTTTGCTTTGATAGTGCAAGGCTTCTTCAGCAAATAGGGTAGCATAAGACCTTGTAATAAAAAATTTTACTTTTTTTGTTGTTGTTAATGATATAAATTTCTCTATATCCTCATCATCATTTCCGCCTATAAAGAAAGTGATTTTATCATCTTCAAGTATTTTGTCTAATTTGAAATTATCTATTAAAATATTAAAAAAATTTATATCAGGTTCAATCACAGCGACAGAAACATTTAATTTTCTAACAGCATTAATTAAATATCCTCCGCCAATTCCAAATACAAATACTAAATCTAAATCTTCATCATTTTCAATTTCTTTTATTAAAGTATTAGCTTCTTTTATAGGGTCATAAGCACTATGAAGAAGTATTTGTTTGCCGTTTTTTGCTGCTTTGGCAGAAGGTTTCTGTGATTTTGTTTCTATTACCTGTAAAGTTATATCCGATTCTTTAGCATTTTCAAGTATATTAATGAAATCATAAGGATATGCTCTGATATTTTTATTTATTGCTTCTAAATTTATTTTTCTAATTTCATTCATAATATATTATAAATTTCTTCTTATTATTTTTATTTTGTTATCGGCGAGTTATAAAAAGAGTTTAACTATTTGTAATAAAGTATGTAGTTATGATTTTCTTTCTATTATGTAATTTGCTAATTCTATTAATATATTTTTAGCTTCGCTATCTTTATAAGGCTTTAAATATTCAATAGATTTTTCAATTACTTTTTTAGCTTCTTCTTTTGCCCCTTCAAGTCCGAACTGTTTTACGTATGTGAGTTTTCCTTCTTTTTCATCTTTACCAACAGTTTTTC
>CASEHG010000443.1 GCA_949287565.1 uncultured Brachyspira sp. | reverse complement strand
GAAAGAGATTAATGGAGTTTCTGCTTTTCATGCTGAAAACCATTATGTAGTAGAATATTTAAAGAAGAAATTTGTTGAAGAAGGCAAAACTTCTGCACATTATCACCCTATAAGCAGACCTGCAGAGGCTGAAGCTGAGGCAGTTAATAGAATTATACATTTATCTGTTGTAGCCGGAAATGCTCCTGTTTATATAGTTCATACTTCCGCTTCAAAGAGTGTAGATGAAATAGTTAATGCCAGAGCTTTAGGACATAAAAATATTTTCTCTGAAACTTGCCCTCAATATTTAGTATTGACTGATAAAGAGTATGACAGAGAAGACGGACTTAAATTTGTTATGTCTCCTCCTTTAAGAAAACAGGAAGACTGCGACAGATTATGGAAAGCCATTGCAGACGGACATATTCAAGTAATAGCTACAGATCATTGTCCTTTCAATTATGAAACTGATAAAGTAAAAGGAAAAGATAATTTTACTAAATGCCTTAATGGTGCAGGCGGAGTAGAGGAGAGATACCCTTTGATGTTCTCTGAAGGCGTTATGAAAGGAAGAATAAGTATAAATAAATTTGTTGAAACTTTATGCTATAATCCAGCTTTAATATACGGACTTTATCCTCAAAAAGGTGCGATTATACCAAATGCCGATGCTGACATTACTATAATAGATCCTAATAAAAAATCTGTAATCACAAAATCAAATATGCATGGTGCTTGTGATTATACTGCTTATGAAGGAATGGAACTTTTATGTTCTATTGATACAGTTATATCAAGAGGTAAAATTGTATGCAAGGGTAGTAAGTTCTTGGGAAATAAAGGCGATGGTAAATTTATAAAGAGAAAAACTTTAGATCATTATGCTAATTTTAATAAGCATTTCAAATTAGGTGATTATATAGATATTGATTGTAATTAATATAAAAAAACATTTATTAAATAAAAATAACTGGCTATGATTTTTTAGTCAGTTATTTTTTATATTATCCTTTATTGCTTACGCTATTTCTTTCTAAGAATTCATAATTAACATACAATACTTTTTTTACTTTTACATTATTAATTAAATCTATTAAAGTATTAGCCGTGCATATTCCGGCATTAAAAGAATCAAATTTTATTGTTGAAAGTTCAGGTTCTATTATTTCATCAATATCATATCCTCCGAAAGAGATTACAGAAACATCATCTGGAATTTTTAATCCCATTTCTTTTAATACTTTATATACTCCTAAAGCTTGTCTGTCAGTTGAACATATTATAGCATCTATATTTTTATTTTTTAATAATTTTTCTGCCGCTATTTTTGCTTTCTCATAAGAAAAATCTGCTACTTCTATTGTTATATTTTCTATTCCATAATTAGCTAATCCGTCTAATACTCCATTTTTTCTTGTTATTCCAACAGCAATATCATTTTCATCTACAGTGATAAATCCTATATTTTTATGATTTTTAATACCTATATATTCTCCTATGTCTATACCGGCATTATAATCATCATTAACTATACTTATACCCTCACTGCATTCTTGTCCGTAAATTACGATTGGTATATCTAATTTTTTTAATATGTTTTTATGTTCTTCAGTGATATATGTGGCACTCAATACTATTCCATCAACATTTAATCTTTTTAATTTTTCTATATACTGAAGCTCTAATTTATGCTGATGATTTGTATTCATTATTATAGGCATATAATGTTTTTCTCTAAGAGTTTTTTCTAGTCCTGTTAATACTCTTGCCCCAACTATAGAGTCTAAAGCAGGTACTATGATTCCTATAATATGACTTTTCTTTGCCTTTAATCTTGCAAATGTATTTGGCTCATAATCATATTCTGATATTATTTCACTTATTCTTTTTTTTGTTTCTTCTTTTAAATATCCGCCATTAAAGTATCTGGATATAGTAGTTTTTGTAACACCAGCAATTTCTGCTATTTCTTTCATCGTAATTTTTTTATTCGTAGCCATTTTTCATTATCCTGATATTAATAAAGTATATACTTTTTATCGTTAAATACAAATTTATATAATTATTTTATAAAAAAAATGTATAATGCTTGACAAATATTAAAATATTGCTATAATATATTATGTAACCGGTTACATATACTGCAATTTTCAATAGGATTTTTATTATGGCTATCAATTATAAAAAAACTGCTGAAGAAATTATTAGAGTAGTGAATAAAGATAATATTATTTCTGCTACTTTCTGTGCCACAAGATTAAGATTAATAGTAAAAAACAGGGAAAGTATAAAAGATTCAGATGTTCAAAAAATAGAAGGTGTTAAAGGAGTATTTTTTAATTCAGATCAATATCAAATAATATTAGGTACAGGAGTAGTAAATAAAGTTTATGCTGAAGTTATTAATTTAGGTGTTACAGGAGCAGCAAAACAAAATACGGAAGAAACTAAAAAAGTGGGAGAGAAAAATAATTTTAGAAAGTTTATCCGTATATTTGCTGATGTATTTGTACCAATAATGCCTGCTATGATTGCAACTGGTTTATTTTTAGGGCTTAAAGGTGCTTTAATCAATGATAGTTTTCTAGGTTTATTTAATTTGCAAGTGTCTAATATTCCTGTTTCTGTTATGACATTTATGAGTGTTTTAACAGAAACGACATTTGCATTTTTGCCTGCTTTGGTATGCTGGTCAACATTCAGAGTTTTCGGAGGTTCTCCTATATTGGGTATATTATTAGGTTTAATGCTTGTTTCACCTGCTTTGCCTAATGCTTATTTGGTAGCCAACCCAGACAGCGGAGTTAAACCTATAATGTTGTTTGGATTCATACCTATAGTAGGATATCAAGGAAGCATACTTCCAGCACTTATTGCAGGTATAATAGGCTCTAAAGTGGAATTAAATTTAAGAAAAGTAATTCCAAATATAATAGATATACTAGCAACACCTTTTTTAACTTTACTTATAATGTTGATATTATCTTTAGCCGTAATAGGTCCTATTTTTCATATAGTTGAACAATGGATATTGATAGCTATAAATTTTTCTTTATCATTACCTTTTGGAATAGGAGGATTTATAATAGGGTTTGGAATAATATTCATAGTTGTAACAGGAGTACATCATATAATGAACTTGATAGAAATATCATTGCTTGCTGCTACTACTTTTAACCCTATTAATCCTCTTTTATCCGTTGCTAATTTGGCTGCTGGTGCTGCTTGTTTAGCTGTTACATTAAAAACCAGAAGAAAAAGTGTAAAAGCTATGGGATATGGTGCTACATTATCATCTTGGCTTGGTATAACAGAGCCTGCTATATTCGGTATAAATATAAGATATGGAATAAAGCCTATGGTTTGCGGTGCTATTGCTGCGGGTGTAACAGGATTGATTGCAAGATTATTGAATTTACAGGCCACTGCAAACGGAGTTACAGGAATACCGGGAGCATTGCTTTATATTTATGATGGAAAGCAATTAATTGGTTATGTTGCTGTTGCTTTAATTACTGTTTTATTATCATTTACTCTTACTTGGTTTTTTGGTGTTCCTGATGAGTATATGCAGGAAGATGAGGAGTAAAACAAATATATATAAAATTAAATAAGACATTTACACAATAATTTCTACATAAATCCAATAAAATAATTTATTCGCTTAATATCATGTATTAGTTCTTGATACATGATATTAAGTACTATTATGCATTTAATTAATATGAGGAAATGAAATGAGGCTGGTTAGTAAAGTATTTGAAGAAGCGATAAAACTAAAAGAAATTGAATATTCTAAAGATAATAATAAAAAATGGAGATTAAATTTTCATTTAATGCCTCCTGTAGGCTGGCTTAATGATCCCAATGCTTTATCATATTTCAAAGGAGAGTATCATATATTTTTTCAGTATTCCCCATTCGATGTTGAAGGCGGATTAAAATTTTGGGGACATTATATAACTAAAGACTTAATCAATCACAAATATGTGGGAGTATCAATATATCCAGATGAAAAATACGATTGCCATGGAGTGTATTCAGGTTCTGCCTTTATAGAAGATGATAAATTATATATATACTATACAGGTAATGTAAAACTTCTAGGCAAACATGATTACATAGAAAGCGGAAGAGAAGCTAATACCATTCTTATAGTCTCCGAAGATGGTATTAACTTCTCCGAAAAAGAATGTTTAATGGAAATGAAAGATTATCCTAAAGATATAACTAATCATATAAGAGATCCTAAAGTATGGAAAGAAAATGATTCTTATTATATGGTTCAAGGTGCTAGAAAATATGGCACAAATAGAGATAATGACATTGGAGAGGTATTAATATTTAAATCTGAAGATAAAAGAAATTGGAAGCATGTAAGTACTATAAATTCTAAAAATAGATTCGGCTATATGTGGGAATGTCCTGATTTGTTTAATTTAGACGGACAGAATATTTTAATTACTTGCCCTCAAGGTGTAGAGCAAATTGAAAATGTATATGAAAATATTTATCTTTCAGGATATTTTTTGATTAATGATGATTATAAAAATAAAGAACATATAGAAGTTAATAACTTTACTGTTCTTGACAGAGGATTTGATTTCTATGCTCCTCAGACTTTTTTAGATGAAAATGGAAATAGAGTTATAATAGGCTGGATGGGTGTTCCTGATACAGAAGATGATCATAAAAATTTAACTGTTCAATATGGCTGGCAGCATTGTTTAACTGCGGCAAGAGAGTTAAGTTTTAAAAATGGAAAGCTTTATCAAAAACCTCATAGAAGTTTAGATAAGCTAAGAGAGAAAAAAATATTTGAAAAATCATGTTCTTATGATTCATTATCTGATAATTTGATTTCTAAAGATATTAATTCTTATGAAGTCATAATTGATAATATAAAAAGTTCTGATAATTTTGAATTGTTAATTTCTGAAGGTGTATCTATTAAATATAAAAATAATAGATTTATATTAGAGTTTATAAATGATATAGGAAAGAAAATAGGCGGCGGAAGATATAAAAGAAGTTGTGATTTAGAAAAGTTAGAAAAATTAAGAATACTTATAGATACATCATCTATAGAGATATTTATAAATGATGGAGAGATAGTTTTTTCTACTAGATATTATCCTGATGAGTATTCTTTTAAAATCATTGGAAATATGAATTTAACAATATATAAATTGTCTGATTTTAAGGTTAATCATTAATCTTTTTTATTTGTAAATATTTAAAAATAGTTTATAATATCAGAATTACTAATTTTAAGGATATTGAAAATGGCTAAACCAATAACAAAAGAAGGATATGATAAAGCTAAAGCTAGACTTTCTGAATTAAAGGCTGAGTTTGAAACTTTGCCTGCTATTATTGCAGAGGCTAGAGAAAAAGGCGATTTAAAAGAAAATGCTGAGTATCATGCTGCTAAAGAAAGACAGGGATTATTGAATGCTCAGATATCAAAGTTGGAAAGCGATTTGGCAGGCTGTGAAATAATAGATCCTGCTAATTTGGATAAGGACACTGTAACTTTCGGTAAAAGAGTAAAAGTTAAAGATAAAACTAGAAATGCAGTTTTTGAATATAGAATAGTGGGCGAATTAGAAGCAGATATGACTAAAAATGAAATAACTATAGTAACTCCTATTGCTAAGGGATTATTAGGTAAAAAAATTGGCGATGTTGTTACTATAAAAGTACCTGCAGGCGATAAGGTTTTAGAGATATTAGAAATTAGTATTTGATTTTATAATAGTTTTATGAAAAAAGGAATTCTATTTAATAAAAAATAGAATTCTTTTATTTTTATTAAACTTTTTATTATAATAATATTCTAAAATCATAATTTGACTTGAAGTTTTTAAATAAAGTTATATATTTAAAAATATATTCCACGTTTTAGGAGTTTTATATGTCAAAAATGAAAGTTATGATAGCATCATCTGAAGCAACACCGTTTATAAAAACAGGTGGACTTGCCGATGTTGTTGGTGCTTTGCCTATTTATTTAAAGAAGCTTGATGTAGAAGCTTGTGTAGTACTTCCTAAATATAGAGATATTAATTTTCAAGATTGTTATTTAGAGAATGTTCTTCCTACTATGGGAGTATGGATGGGTAATGGAGAAGAGTGGTGCTCAGTATTTAAGACAGTAAAAGATGGAATTGATTTTTATTTTATAGAACATCATAATTTCTTCAGCAGAGAAGGACTTTATCATGATGCTTCATTCAATGATTATCAAGATAATGCTTGGAGATTCGGATTCTTTTCAAGAGCTGCTTTGCAGTTATGTAAGGATTTACAATTAAATGTAGATGTTGTTCATGCTAATGATTGGCAGACAGCAGCAATTCCTGCATATATTAAAACTTGGCATTGGAATGATCAAATAGGTCATGCTGCTAGTATGCTTACTATACATAATGCAAATTATCAAGGTATATATAATGCCACTACCACTTATGATTATTTAGGATTAGGATGGAATAACTTTAGTCCAGATACTTTTGAAGATCATGGCAACATAAATTTCCTTAAAGGCGGAATATTCTTTTCTGATGTAGTTACTACTGTAAGTCCTACTTATGCTAGAGAAATTGCTTCTCCTTATGGCGGACATGGTATGGCGCCTTATTTGCAGAATAAAACAACAAGTTTCTTCGGAATACTTAATGGTATTGATGAAGAGGTTTGGTCTCCTGAAAAGGATAAATTTATACCTGCAAATTATTCATCAGATAAGATGGAAGGTAAAAAAGTATGTAAAAGAGAACTTCAGAAAAGATTTTTACTTGAAGAAGATGATGATGTTGTTTTGATAGGAGCTATAGGAAGATTTGTTGATCAGAAAGGATATCATTTTATATCTTCTATAATAGATTCTTTAGTTAATAATATGAAAGTTCAGTTTTGTATACTTGGTACAGGTGATAAAGGTCTTGAAAGTTTCTTTGGTGATATACCTAAAAGATATCCTGGTAGAGTAGGTTCTTATATAGGATATAGCAATGAATTATCACATTTAATAGAAGCAGGCTGTGATTTATTTGTAATGCCTTCATTATTCGAGCCTTGCGGACTTAATCAGATGTACTCTTTAAGATATGGTACTTTACCTATAGTTCATGCTACAGGCGGACTTGAAGATACTGTTGAAAATTATAATGAACAGACAGGAGAAGGTACAGGATTTAAATTCTATGATTCTACTCCTTCAGCATTATATAATACTATAGGATGGGCTGTAAGTGTTTATTATGATCATAGAGATAGATTCACTGCTATGCAGAAAAGAGCTATGAAAATAGATAATTCTTGGGAGAAAAGTGCTAAAGAATATGTTAAGGCTTATGAACTTGCTATTTTGAACAAGAATAATTATGATAGAAATTGCGGTTTATAATGATTTAGGTAAAATTAATATTGGAGATGTTGTATAATGGGAAAAACTAATAAAATATTATATGTTATGTCCGGGCAAAATTTTCAGGATGAAGAGTATTTTGAGAGTAAAAAGATTTTTGATAGTGCCGGTTATAAAACAGAAGTATCATCTACATTTATAGGTACAGCTCAGGGTAAATTGGGCGGTATTACAAATATTGATTTACTATTCAGTGAAGTTGATGCTATAGAATTTGATGCTGTAGTATTTATAGGCGGTATAGGATGTATCACTTTATGGGACGATTGGCGTACTCAGGGACTTGCTAAATTATTTTTGGATAATCAAAAAATAGTTGCAGGTATAGGAAGCGGAACAGTAATTATGGCTAATGCTAAAATATTAGATGGAATTAATGTTACTTGTTTGCCTGCCGATGAATCGCATGTAAGACATGGTAATGCCAATGTTTTGAAGGACAATGTTGTTGTTTCAGGAAATATTATAACAGCTAATGGTCCTGCTTCCTCAAAAGAATTTGCCAATGCTATTGTAGGTGCATTGAGTAATATATCTTAATTAATCTTTATAAATAGAAGGCCTATATTGATTGGGCCTTTTATTTATTAACAATGTATTATTGTTTAATTCTTAATAGATTTCAAATTTATAAAATAAAAGATGGTACTAACAAATGATAAAAGCAGTATTTTTTGATATAGATGGTACTTTGGTGAGTTTTAATACGCATAAAATTTCAAATTCTTCAAAAGAGGCTATTAAAATTTTAAAAGAGAAAGGAATAAAAGTTTTCATAGCAAGCGGAAGAGCTATGTTTCAAATAGATAATTTAGACGGCTTAGAATTTGACGGATATATAACAATAAATGGCGGAAGCTGTTTGGTTAAAGATAATGGAGATTATAAAGAAATATATAGAGTTGCTTTAGATAAAGATGATTTATTTGCTTTAGTTGATTATCTAAATAAAGATAAATTTCCTTGTACAGTAATAACAAGCGACAATTTATTTATTAATTATACAGGTGATATAATAGCACATCTTTATGGTATGGCAAATGTAAGAGTTCCAGAGTCTAGAGATTTTAATGATTATGTACCAAATAATTATGATAAAATCTTGCAGCTTAATATTTTTGTAGATGAGAATAAAGAAAAATATTTAATGGATAATGTTTTAAAAAAATCTAAATCAAGCAGATGGCATTTTTCTTTTGCCGATGTAAATTCAAAATATAGCGGTAAAGATATAGGTATAGATAAGATAATTGAGTATTATGGAATAGACTTATCAGAAACAATGGCTTTCGGTGACGGCGGAAATGATATAGGTATGATTAAGCATGCTGCTATAGGTGTTGCTATGGGTAATGCTAATGAAAATGTAAAAGAAATAGCAGATTATATTACGGATGATGTTGATAATGACGGAGTATATAAGGCTTTGAAACATTTTAATATATTGGATTGATTGTTGTAAATAAAGGTTTTTGTATGATTAAAGCGGTATTTTTTGATATAGACGGTACTTTGGTTAGTTTTAATACTCATAAGATTGCGGATTCTTCTAAAGAAGCTATCAGAATTTTAAAAGAAAAAGGAATAAAAGTATTTATAGCAACTGGAAGAATCAAAATGCACATAAACAATGTAGATGATATAGAATTTGATGGATATATAACAGCAAATAGCTTTGATTGTTATATAGGTGATAAGTCCATTTACAGACATTCTATAGCTAAAGAAGAAATATATTCACTTATAGATTATTTAAAAAATAAAGAACAATTTCCCTGCTCTGTGATGATGGCTAAAGGCGTATTCATTAATTATATTTCTGATGAAGCTGCTAGATATTTAGAGTCTATTAATCTTAAAATTAATGTAGCAGAAAATTATTATGATTTTTTAGAAAAAAATATAGATGATATTTTGCAAATCAATTTATTTGTTAATGAAGAAAAAGAAAGAGAATTGATGAGTAAAATATTCAAGAATTGCGAATCAAGCAGATGGCATACGGCTTTGACAGATGTTAATACAAAAGGCGGAGGCAAGCATATAGGAATAGATAAGATAATTGAGTATTACGGAATAGACTTATCAGAAACAATGGCATTCGGAGATGGCGGAAATGATGCTTCTATGATCAAGCATGCGGCTATAGGTGTTGCTATGGGAAATGCTAATGAAAGCGTAAAAAAGATAGCAGATTATATCACAGATGATGTTGATAATGATGGAATATATAAGGCTTTAAAACATTTTAATATATTAGATTAATGTATAAATGTGAGGATTTTTTTATGATAAAAGCAGTATTTTTTGATATAGACGGTACTTTAGTTAGTTTTAATACTCATAAAGTTTCAGATTCTTCTAAAGAGGCCATAAGGCTATTAAAAGAAAAAGGAATAAAAGTTTTTATAGCTACAGGAAGAATAAAGAATCATATAAACAATGTAGACGGTATAGAATTTGACGGATATATAACAGCTAATGGTTTTGATTGTTATATAGGCGATAAGTCCATTTACAGACATGGCATAGCTAAAGAAGAAGTGTATTCATTAATAGATTATTTAAAAAATAAAGAACAATTTCCATGCTCTGTGATGATGAATAGCGGTATATATATTAATTATGTTACAGATAAAGTGAAAAAAGTTTCTGAGTCCATAAACCTTCCTATACCGGCAGTTGATAATTATTATGATTTTTTAGAAGAAAATATAAATGATATTTTGCAAATAAATTTATTTGTAGATGCTAAAAAAGAAAAAGAATTAATGAGTAAAATATTCAAAAATTGCGAATCAAGCAGATGGCATCCGGACTTCACAGATGTTAATACAAAAGGCGGCGGTAAGCATATAGGTATAGATAAGATTATAGAATATTATCGCATAGATTTATCAGAAACAATGGCTTTCGGAGATGGCGGAAATGACATTACCATGATAAAGCATGCTGCTATAGGTGTTGCTATGGGTAATGCTAATGAAGAAGTAAAAGAGGTAGCAGATTATATTACAGATGATGTAGATAATGACGGCGTTTATAATGCTTTAAAACATTTTAATGTATTGTAATATATAATTGATAATTCTTGAAAAGTCAATAATTTTTTACTATACTTATAATATATGAATTATTTAGATAATAAAAAATTATTGGAGTTTTTTTATGAGAGCATTTAATACTGTTGCCTTGATACTTGGAGGAGGTAGAGGAACAAGACTTTATCCTTTAGTAAAAGCACGTTCTAAACCTGCAGTATCTTTGGGCGGTCAATACAGAATGATAGATATACCTGTATCTAATTGTATAAACAGCGGATTTAGAAATATATATGTTATAACACAATTTAATAGTGCATCTTTGAATAATCATATATACAATGCCTACAGATTTGATAACTTTTCAGGCGGTCATGTAAGTATACTTGCGGCTGAACAGACAGATACTAATATAGATTGGTATCAGGGAACAGCTGATGCAGTTAGAAAAAATCTTTCTCATTTTGATAATGAATTTGTTAATAATGTTGTAATACTTTCAGGCGATCAAGTATATCGTATGAATTATAATGTTATGCTTCAGCATATGCTTGAAACAGGTGCTGATATAGTTGTTGGCACTGTACCTGTTGTAAGAGAAGATGCAAAAGGTTTTGGTGTTATGTTAGTAAATAAAAGAGGTCAGATTACTAACTTTATGGAAAAACCTAAAGAGGCTGAAGAGCTTGATTCATTAAAATTAAGCGAAGATCAGAAGAAAATGTTTAATATAGAAGATCCTGAGAAAGAATATTTGGCTTCTATGGGTATTTATGTATTTAGAAGAAATGTACTTAAAGAAATTTTATCAGATGTATCTATGATGGATTTCGGTAAAGATATTATTCCTGAAGCTATAAAGAAATATAAAGTATTTAGTTATGCATTCCAAGGTTATTGGGAAGATGTAGGAACTATTAAGGCTTATTTTGAAGCTAATATATCTTTTGGAAGTAAAAACCCTCCTTTCGATTTCTATGATGAAAATGCTCCTATATATACTCATGTTCGTTACTTATCTCCTTCTAAAGTTGAAAAGGCTACAGTAACATCTAGTATAATAGCTGACGGATGCAGAATAGAAAATGCCACTATTAAAGAATGCGTTATAGGTGTTCGTTCTGTAGTTCAAAGCGGCTCTACATTAGAAAGAGTAGTTATGATGGGAAGTGACTATTATGAGGATAACGATGATATTGAAAGATTGAATGTTAAGCATATTCCTAAAATCGGTATTGGTAAAAAATGTGTTCTTAAAAATGTAATCATAGATAAGAATGTAAGAATAGGTAATGATGTTGTTATTACAAATAAAAAGAAAATACAGCATCAAGATAGTGAATTCTATTGTATTAGAGATGGTATTGTAATCATTCCAAAAAATACAATAGTTAAAAGCGGTACAATTATCTAATATTTGTTAGTTTAAGTTTGTTTGTTGTGGGTAGGAGTTAGCTTCTACCCATATTATTATAAAAATGTAAGAAAACAGTAAAAATATTGTAAAAAAACTTGACAAGAATGTATAAAATGTTATACTTATAATTGTAAAGATGATCTATATAGTTTAATATTAAGGAGAGTAAATCATGAAAAAATTATCTATCTTTTTAGCTTCATTATTTATTTTATCAGCTTCTAGTCTTTTTGCTGATATGGTAGTTCCGCCTTCAGCATTACCTCAGCAAGCTACTGCTTTTATAAACAGAGTATTTCCTGGTGTTCAAATTTGGAAGGTTGAAAGAGATGGCGGTAAATTTGATGTAAATTTATCTAATGGTGTATCTATAGACTTTTTAGGTAATGGAGATTGGCAGAATATAGACAGTGAATATGCTCCTATACCAGATGCTGCTTTTCCTCCTGCTGTGCTACAAGCTGTAAAAAAAGCATATCCTCAGGCTGCTATTATTGATGCAGAAAAAGAATGGGGAAATTATAAATTAAAATTAAATAATATGATGGAAGTTATGGTTTCTGGAAACGGACAAATAATGGGACAGCAATTTGATGATTAATCAATAATGCAAAAATAAAAGATAAAAAATAAAAGCGGCAGAATTAATAATAATATCTGCCGCTTTTTTAATTTTAAATTAATTATTTAT
>CASEHG010000442.1 GCA_949287565.1 uncultured Brachyspira sp. | reverse complement strand
AAAAGTTTTTAGGAACATTATATCTTTTTAATATCTCATCAGCATTATTAACAAAATCTTTCAAATAAGGACTTATTAATTTTTCATTATCTAAATCAATTATGAGCGATATATTATTTATTATAAGATTATTATTAGATTCTATCTTAGCAAATCTCTTGTATACGCATATTGTTTTATCATCAAAATACACTATATTATCAGCATTATAAAAATCTTTAAGTTTATCATAGTATTTAGTTTTAATATCATTAAATAAAACCTTATCATGTTTTTTTAAAATCTTTTCTACATCTATTTTCAATTCATTTTGTTTCTGAGAATGTGGTTTATTATCTCCGTTTATATATGAATTAATTTTATCATTGTTTTTTATATTGAAATGATAGAGATCAAATAAATAGCGAAGAATATTTATCAAATGATTAGATTTTGCCATCTTTTTAAATATTAATTTAAAATATTCTACCTTAATATCAGGATTTCTATTAACTTCAAAAACTCCATTTATAATTTTAGAATCAGATATTTCCACAATATAGTTAATTTCCTTTTTATCACTATTTATAAAATCATAAAGAGAACAATCAAATTTTATAATGGCTTTTTCATTTCTTTCTATAATAATATCATACCAGCTAAAATATTCTTTGTCATTTTGTTTATTATCATCAAAACAATAAATAGAAATATAATTATCCATAAAATTACTGAGTATATTATAATACCCTTTTATCTTATCATTATTTATAAATATATTTCCAAAACAACCACTAATTACAGATAATAGTCTGCCATAATAAGCATAACAGTAAATATACATATTATTTACTTTATCTTTAAAAGTTATAAACGTTATTGTCTTTTGATAAATATCAGGAATATATCTTCTTTTATATGCTTTAATAAAAATAATAATAACAGCTATAAGAATAGCTGTAAGAATTAAATATTTACCAAATACCAATTTAAAATAATATAAAAAATTATCAGTTTTAGCTCCGTTTAAAACCAATATAGCAGCTATATCTTCATTGCCTTTATCAAGTGCTATTTCAAGCCCTTTGTCTAAGTCCATTTTGAATTTATTTCCAAAGAATAAAAATTTCTTTTTTAATAGACTTTTTAATATAAACTCATTTTCTTTATTAACAGCTAATAAAAACTCATCATTTATATCATCATCGTTTTTATAATGTTTCAAGATAATTTCAACAACATCATAAGCATAATCATTTACAGCACTGTAAAGGGCTGTTTTACCATTAATAGATTTTTGATAAACATCAGCATTATTTTCAAGTAAGAACTCTATTATATCAGGTTTTCCATTATATTTTGAATAAGTATAAAGCAAAGTATAGCCATCATATACTCCGTTTATATCATATTTCTGTATAAACTTCTTAACAGCTTCTAAATCCCCATAACCTTCTGCAGCATTTTGATATTCATATTCTAAACTGTCTATTTCTATAACATTATATTTTTTATAAAATTCTATTTTCTCTTTTAATACTTTTTCTGCTGCCTCTTTAAACAAGTTTTCTATATATTCTTTAGGGTCTTTTTCCATTTCTTTTAATTCATCTTCATTTGTAAACATTTTATCAAAAAGATTTTTATAGTAATTGGTGTCATATTCCTGAGAATATAGAAATAAAGATGTTATTATTAAGAAAATAAAAGATATAATTATTCTGAAAATATTTTTATTTTTTAACATATTTTACCCTCATAAATATTAGAAAGGTTTTATATTATACTATAGAAATGTATATGTCAATATAATAGAGTAAATTGCATTTAAGGCATGAAACTTACATTTACATTTTTTATTATGTCTATTTTTTGAGCTTCTGGTTTTGAATATTGAGCTGATGCTTTTTGAGAGTTAGCCTGATTTCCTATATTGATAACAGAAGTATAAAGCACATTATTATCCTGATATATAGTAGCTTCAACAACTATTCTATAAGTACCGTCTTTTACTATGTTTCCTTGATTATCTTTGCAGTCCCAAACTATATTAACTTTGCCTTGTTTAGGTGTAGACTTTGATACTGCATCAATTATTTTTTTATCTATACTTTGAGCATTAGCTTTTTTCTGCCAATTATTTAAAGATTGCTTTCTATATGTCCAGCCTTCTCTTCTTCCTGTAAAATCTGTAATATATATTGTGGCTATATAGTTGCCGTTATTATCTTCAGCCCAAACAGCTATTTGATTGCTTGAATAACCCGGTCTTTTAGTATAATCGAAACTTATATTAACTTTTTTAGTACCATTTTGAGCATAGTTTTCATTTATGAATGATACAGCAAAAATCATAAATAATATAATAAAAATTTTTTTCATAAATAATCTCCTAATAATAAATTTTGTTTTTATTTTTTTATCATATATTTATAATTTTATATAATAGACTTGTTTCAAAACTAATTTAATAAATATTTACAATAGCTTTACTTTATTTATTTTTATAATTGTGGCTTTGCCCCACTGTGCATGTCGACTAAGTCCACCTGTGGTGTCGGCAGGCATAGTCGTCTATATTTGAGCTTAATTTTAATAATTTATATTACATGTGCACTTTTTGGTTCTTTGACGAAGTCCGCCTCGCTCTGCGTGCCTTTGGCAGGCGTGCGGCGGAAAAAAGCACAACAAAAAATTTACAAAGTTAAAAATTTTAAGTATATATAGCATATTATTATATTTAAAAAGTTACAATAATTTTACATATAATTTTGTCAAGTAGTTTTGAAATATGTCTAATATTTCATTTAATTATCAATACTTTTCATAATGTATTTTATTAGGCTCAAATCTGTCTGGCATAGCAGGCTCTCCGTCAGGATAACCAATAACAACTATTCCTAAAGGCTTAATATGATCAGGTAAATTAAATATTTTTATTATTTCATTCATTCTCTCTTCACGAGGAGCAACACCAATCCAAACGCTTCCTAAATCTTTAGCTTTTGCTGCAAGCATTAAATTTTGTAAAGCTGCAGAACAGTTTTGCTGCCAGTAAAGCTGACCTGATTCATCGGATAAATCTCCGCATACAACTATAGCTAATGTAGCAGTATCTAACATTTTAGCATAAGGGTGAGAGTTCATGATTTTATCTAATGTTTCTCTGTTTTTTACTACTATAAACTCCCAATTTCTTCTATTATTTGCAGATGGAGCATACATAGCAGCTCTAAGCATATATTCTATCTTCTCATCTTCAACTTGTTTGCCTTTAATATATTTTCTTATGCTTCTTCTTGTAAATAGAATATCTTCACTCATATAATATTCTCTCCTTAAAGTTATTTGTTATTATTATATAGTAAATATAAAAAAATAAAATTGTTAGAGTACTAAAATTTATATATTAATTATCAAAAATTAGAGTAGGGTAGTTATATCCGCCATTTATATTTTTTAGTTTATTTTTGAAAAATCATGCCAGCCCAAGCTTTTCTATGTTTAAAGTTTTAAAAAGTATGATATTATTATATTAATGAATTATATAGGAAGTAAACTATCTTTATTAGATTTTTTATATGAATCTATAATGTATATAATAGATAGCGATTGCCGTATATTCTGCGATTTATTTGCAGGTACAGGTATTGTAGGAAGATATTTTAAATCTAAAAATTTCTATATTATAGCTAATGATATTCAGTATTATAGTTATGTTTTAAATAAGCATTATATAGAAAATCATAAATATTTGTCATTTTACGGTTTAAATGAAGAAATAGCAGAATTAAAAGAAACTGATATTAAAGAAAAATATATAATTGTATGCGAGTATTTAAATAATATAGGTTATAAAAAAGGTTTTATTTATAATAATTATTCTCTTGGAGGCACTAAAGATAAAGAACATAAGCGAATATATTTTTCAGATGAAAATGCTATGAAATGCGATGCTATAAGAATAAAAATAGAAGAATGGCTTAATAATAATAAGATTAATGAAAATGAATATTATTTTCTTCTTGCAAGCTTGCTTGAAAATATTGATAGATGTGCAAATACAGCTTCAGTTTATGGGGCATTTTTGAAAGATATAAAAAAAACAGCTTCAAAAACTTTCAATTATTGTCCTTGCGAATTTGTTATAATCGATATAGAGCATAAAGTATATAATGAAGATGCTAATAAATTAATAGAAGATATTGAAACTGATATATTATATTTAGATCCGCCATATAATAGAAGACAATATTCAGATAATTATCATATACTTGAAACTATAGCTAAATATGATAATCCTGTAATAAAAGGAAAAACAGGGCTTAGAAATGACAGAATAAAATCATTATACTGCAATAAAAATTATGTTTATAATGCATTTGAGGAGCTTATAAATAAAGCTAATGCTAAATATATATTTTTAAGCTATAATAATGAAGGTTTATTGTCATTAGAAGATATAAAGAAAATAATGTCAAAAAAAGGAAAATACGGATTATTTGTCAAAGAATACAGCAGATTTAAAGCCGACAGCAAAAGATATAATTCCGCTTCAAAAACATGTGAGTATCTGCATTACCTCATAGTAAAATAACATTAAAAGAATTATTCAATATCTTGCAAATATTATGTTTATTGATTATAATATATACCAAGTAATGGTAAATATAATGTATTTTTACTTTATATTTAGTTTATAGTTTTATTAATTTAGTTATTTAAAAGGATATATATGGCAAGAGATGAAGATGATTTTATTTTTCAGAAATTAAGACAAAATATACAGAGAAATTTCCCAAGAGAAGATGATGTAAATAATTATAATCAAAATAATTATAGAAATGATAGTTATTCAAATAAAGACAGTTTAACAATTTTAGAAACAGAAAGAAATATATATAAAATTACAGATTTCTCTCAAAAAATAGATGATCCTGAACTTACTCCTGCATTAAAAGAAATGATAGGTATATTAAAAGAAATGGTTTCATATTCTAAAGCTAATAAAGAGGGAGAGAAAAAACTAGAAAAAATAAATGAATATCATCTTCCTACAGCTATAAAAATGCTTAATTCTTATATAGATTTTTGTAATTTTCCTGTAAAAAATGAAAATATGCAAAAAACAGCACAGGAAATAGAAGATGTTATAATAAAATTAAATGAAGCATTGAAGAAAATGCTTGTAGAAATGAATCAGAATAAATTAATGGATATAAACAGCGATATAGATGTATTAAAAAACATGCTTGATAAAGATGGTTATTAATTAAAAAATAAATAATTGGAGAGGTTCTATGGAAAATAATAACTTAGAAAATAATCAACAGCCTAATAATATTCAAGATCAAAATATTGTAAATGCTCAGCCAGTACAGCCAAATGTGATGCCTAACAATATGCAAGGTCAGAATTTTGTAAATGCCCAGCCAGTACAGCCAAATGTGATGCCTAACAATATGCAAGGACAGAATATTGTGAATGCCCAGCCTGTACAGCCGAATGTGATGCCTAACAATATGCAAGGACAGAATATTGTAAATGTTCAGCCAGTACAACAAAATGCAATGCCTGTTAATATGCAGGGGCAAAACTTCGTAAATACACAGAATTATCAGCCTCAAAATTCAGCACAGCAAGTATTCAATGATATGAACAGCGTTTCAAATGGACAATTTACACCTGAAGATTTGGCAAAAATAAATCAATTATCAAATAGTATTAATTTACAGGATTCCGTATCTATAATGTCTTATGGATCAGCAGCTCAAAATAAAATGATACAGTTTTCTGAAAATACTTTAAGTAATGTTATGAATAAAGATTTAGGCGAAGTAGGAGAGGCTATTACTGATGTTATAACAGAACTTAAAGGTTTTGATATAGAAAATGAAACTAAAGGAAAAGGTTTATTCGGATTCTTCAAGAAAGCCGCTAATAATATTACTAAATTAAAAGCTAAATATACTAGTGTAGAAGCTAATATTGATAGTATTGTAAAAAATCTAGAAGCACATCAAAGAAATCTTCTAAAAGACATAAGTATTTTAGACCAAATGTATAATTATAATCTAGAATATTTGAAAGAACTTGAAATTTATATAGAGGCAGGAAAACAGAAACTTAATCATTTAATGGCTAATGAAATACCTGCTTTAGAATCAAAGGCTATTGCAAGTAATACTGCTGAAGATGCACAAATGGCTAGAGATTTTAAAGATTTGGCTAATAGATTTGAAAAAAGAATACATGATTTAGAGCTTACAAAGACAATTTCTATACAGACAATACCTCAAATACGTTTAGTTCAGAATAATAATGTTATAATGACAGAAAAAATTCAATCAACTATAACAAATACAATACCTCTTTGGAAGAATCAAATGGTTCTTGCTATAGGACTTCATCATTCTAATGAGGCAGCAAAAGCACAAAGAGCCGTTACTGATACTACAAATGAGTTGTTAAGAAAGAATGCCGACATGCTTAAAACTTCTACTATAGAAACAGCTAGAGAATCAGAAAGAGGAATAGTTGATATTGAAACTTTAAAACATACAAATCAGCAGTTAATATCTACTTTAGATGAAGTTATGAAAATACAGACTGAAGGCAGAGAAAAGAGAAGAGCTGCAGAGCTAGAACTTAGAAATATAGAAAATGAACTTAAAACAAAAATATTGAATGTATCTAGAGAATAAATTATTTTTTTAATATAAATAAAAAGCTCATCTGTATATTTTATATAGATGAGCTTTTTTATTATCAATAGACTTATTTATAAAATTAGTTATATAATTATTAGTGTATAACTAAACAATTATATTTTGTCAAAATAAAATATTTGCAGGGCTTTGCCCACCGCTCTGCATACCTATGGCAAGGTGTAGTCCAAATTTAGGATATATCATATATTTAATAAACATCATTAAAATATAAAGCTCTAGTAATTGCGTTTTCGCGTAGCGTGCCTGCGGCAGCAACTTTTTTGTGCGGCAAAAAAGTTGATAATTCTACGTAAAATAAATCAGTTGACAAACTTAAAAAATTATTTATAAATAGTTTTTAAACAGTATAATATATAAAATATCTTAAATAAAGAATCTGTTTATATAGTCAATTACAAATATAGCTAATACTATGAAAGGCAGAATATATGAAACATAGAATCTAGCCCATTGAGGGAATTTTATTCCTTTTCCTGTATCAGCTTCTTTTATAAAATTACCCCATCCCCAACCGAATTCTCTTGTACAGAATATCAGTATTATTATACCGCCTATAGGAAGGAAATTGTTGCTTACAAGAAAATCAAGTCCGTCAGCTATAGTACTTCCTTCACCAAGAGGTTTTATAAATGAAAGTAAATTAAATCCTAAAGCTGTAGGAAGGCTCAATATAAATATAGTAATTGATACTATTATAGTAGTTTTTTTACGAGGCATTTTAGTTTCAGACATAGTAAATGCAATTAAATTTTCAAATACCGCTATAATAGTAGTTAAAGCAGCCATTGATAAGAATAAAAAGAATAATGCTCCCCATAATCTTCCTAGTACCATAGAATTAAATATATTTGGTAAAGTTAAGAATACTAATCCTGCACCTTCTCCAGGATTTATTCCAAAAGAGAATGTTGTAGGGAATATTACAAGACCTGAAAGAAATGCTATTAAAGTATCAAGCCCCATAACCATTATAGATTCGCCTGTAAGGGAGTAGTTTTTATCAATATAGCTTCCAAATATAGTCATAGCCCCAATTCCTAAACTCAAAGTAAAGAATGACTGACCTATAGCAGCATAAGCAACAGAGAAAAATCCTTTAAGTCCTCCGCTGAACATTTTATTTGTATCAGGAAGTAAGTAGAATTTAAGTCCTTCTTTAGCATTAGGAAGAGTAACAGCTCTTATTATAAGCACTAAAAGCACCAATAAAAGCAGAGTCATCATCACTTTAGTAACTTTTTCAACTCCATTTTCAAGTCCCATCATACATACAAATGTTGCTATTATAACGGTTACAGTCATCCAAAGTATCAAAGTAGAAGGAGAAGCAAGAACAGAGCCGAAGAATTCGCCTACCTGCTGCGGATTTAGTCCTTCAAGTTTTCCTGCAGCCATAAAATAACAGTATGATAAACACCAGCCTGCTACAGTAGTATAAAACATCATAAGAAGCACACAACCGAATATCTGTATATATCCTATTATATGCCATTTATATCCCGGCTTTTGTAAAGCTCTGTAAGAACCAGCTAAATCTCTTTTACCGGCTCTTCCAACAGAAAATTCCATTACAAGTATAGGAAGTCCTAGTATTACAAGAGAAACTAACTAAAGAAGTACAAAAAGTGCTCCCCCGTACTTTCCTGTAATATAAGGAAATCTCCATACATTACCTAGTCCTATAGCACATCCTGCCGAAACCAATAAAAAACCTAATCTGCTTGAAAGTTTTTCTCTATTATCATGCATAATTCACACCTATAATATATTTATATAAAGAATATTTTATAAAAAATATCATTATTTTGACATTATCAAATTATTTATATAATTAGTATATACATTCATATCATTAGTATTTTCTATTAAAATAAATTCCACTCTTCTGTTTTCTTCAATTTTTTTATATTCGCTTAGTAAATCCTGAAGTCCGTAATTTGTTAATTTACTTACAACCCCATTTGTTATAGCTAAATAAACATTATAAGATCTTTTATATGATAAGTCATCAATATTTTTTCTATTATATAGAAACAATATATCTTTTCTGTCATATCCATTAGTGGTTTTCTTATATTCATTAGTACTCATATGACCTTCTATGATAATCATCATGATATTAGTACTTGTGCTTACATCTCCTACATATTTAACAGTTTTTAAATATTTATTTAAATCTAATTCTCCGCTGTTAAATTGAAACAATATCTTTTTAGGAACTATTAATACTTTTCCTCTGTCTGTCATTTTGTATTTATATTTTATTTCTTTAGGTTTTCTGTAAGTTGATATTACTATTGCTCCATAAGCATTCAAAGCTAATAACAATAGAACAAAGAGTATATTTATTTTTTTTAACATATTTTAACTTTCCTTTTTTACATCGAATAATTATACAATATATAAAAAAAATTTAAATATTTTTTTGTTATTAGAAAAAATGCAAAAATAAAAATTGATTAATAATGCAATGCTTAATTTTATTTCAAAAATTAATTAAAGATAAAAAAAATTAATAAAATTTTTACAATAAAATTGACAATAAGAAAAATAACATTATACTATATAATAAGTAATGACTTAAAGTTTATATAAATATTTTATTTTTAGAGGAGAGTTTATTATGGCATCAAAAAAGATGGTTTACTTCTTCGGTAACGGTAAATCTGAAGGCGCTAAAGAAACTAAAGCTCTTTTAGGTGGTAAAGGTTTAGGACTTGCACAAATGACAGAAAGTAAAGTACCTGTACCTGCTGGTTTTACAATTACTACAGAAGTTTGTGATTATTATTCAAAAAATAAGTCATATCCTAAAGGTTTAGAAAAAATAGTTGATGAAAACATCAAAAAGCTAGAAAAGGCTATGAATATGAAATTTGGCGATGTTAATAAGCCTTTACTTGTTTCAGTTCGTTCAGGAGCTGCTATATCTATGCCTGGTATGATGGATACTATTCTTAATCTAGGTATTAATGAAAAAGTAGTAGAAGGTCTTATAGCAAAAACTAATAATGCTAGATTTGCTTGGGATGCTTATAGAAGATTTATACAGATGTTCGGCGATGTTGCTATGGGCGTTGATCATGATAAATTTGAAGAAATATTAGATGAAAGAAAAAAAGCTATAGCACCTAAAGTTGGAAAACCTGAAAAAGAGGTTAAAGACACTGATTTAGATGTTGAAGAATTAAAAATAGTAGTAGAAAAATATAAAGCTATGTATAAAGAGGAGAAAGGAGAAGAATTCCCTGAAGATCCTAAAGTACAATTATGGCATGCTATCAATGCAGTATTTAGAAGCTGGAATAACCCTAGAGCTGAAGCATACAGAAAATTAAATGACATAAGAGGTCTTTTAGGTACTGCTGTAAACGTTCAGGCTATGGTATTCGGTAATATGGGAAATACTTCTGCTACAGGTGTATGTTTCTCTCGTAACCCATCTACAGGTGAAAATAAATTCTATGGTGAGTTCTTAATCAATGCTCAAGGTGAAGACGTTGTTGCAGGTATCAGAACTCCTCAGGAAATTACATTAGAAGGCAGTTTAGAATGGGCTAAAAATAACAATATTAGCGAAGAAGAAAGAAAAGCAAAATATCCTTCTCTTGAAGAGGTTATGCCTTCTGTTTATAAACAATTAGTAAGCTATAAAAATCAATTAGAAAAATATTACAGTGATATGCAGGATATGGAGTTTACTATACAGGAAGGTAAGCTTTATATGCTTCAAACTCGTAATGGTAAAAGAACTGCTGCTGCTGCTGTAAGAATAGCTGTTGAACTTGCTGAAGCTAAAATAATATCTAAAGAAGAAGCTTTAATGAGAGTAAATCCTTCTGATTTGGATCAATTACTTCACCCAATGTTCGATCCTACTGCTAAAAAAGGAGCTAAAGTTCTTGCTAAAGGATTAAATGCTTCTCCTGGTGCTGCTGTTGGTAAAGTAGTATTTGCTGCTGACAGAGCTGAAGCTATGAAAGAGGCAGGAGAACAATCTATACTTGTTCGTATAGAAACTAGCCCTGAAGATATTAAAGGTATGAACGCTGCTGAAGGTATATTAACAGCAAGAGGCGGTTCTACTTCACATGCTGCTGTTGTTGCTCGCGGTATGGGTAAATGCTGTGTTGCTGGATGTAGTGCTTTAGAAATAGACTATGCTAATAGATGCATGAAAGTAGGCGATGATGTAGTTAATGAAGGCGATTACATTTCTATAGACGGTTCTACTGGTGAAGTTATGGCAGGACAAGTTGCTACTAAAGAAGCTGAAATGTCTGAAGACTTCAAAAAACTTATGCAATGGGCTGATGAAATAAGAATAAAAAATAAATTTGAAGTTCATACTAATGCTGATACTCCTAATGATGCACAAATTGCTAGAAAATTCGGTGCTGAAGGTATCGGACTTTGCAGAACTGAGCATATGTTCTTCAATGCTGATAGAATTAAGAGTGTAAGACAGCTTATACTTGTTGCTGAAGAAGTTAAGCAGTTAAAAGAAAAATTGGAAGCTGCTGAAAAAATTGGTGATAAGAAAACTATAGAAGAAATTGAGCCTTTATATAAAGAGCCTAGAAAACTTTATGATGAAGCTTTAGACAGCATTCTTCCTATGCAAAGAGAAGACTTTATCGGAATATTTACTGCTATGAATGGATATCCTGTAACAGTAAGACTTCTTGATCCGCCTTTGCATGAATTCATTCCTCATGAAGATTCTCAATTAAAAGAACTTTCTAATGAAATGAATGTAAGTTTTGATAAATTAAAGGCTATTAGAGATAGTTTACATGAATTCAACCCAATGCTTGGACATAGAGGCTGCCGTCTTGGTATTACTTATCCTGAAATCTACGATATGCAGGCTAGAGCTATTATCGAGGCTGCTGTTAAAGTTAAGAAAAACGGTGTAGATGTTCATCCTGAAATAATGATCCCTCTTGTAGGTACTTTAAAAGAGCTTAAAATGATAAAAGAAAGAATCATTAAAATAGCTGATGAAGTATTTGAAAAAGAAGGTTCTTCAGTTAAGTATAAAGTTGGTACTATGATAGAAGTTCCTAGAGCTGCTTTAGTTGCTGATAAGATTGCTACAGAAGCTGAATTCTTCTCATTTGGTACTAATGACTTAACTCAAATGGGTGGCGGTTTCTCAAGAGATGATGCTGGTAAATTCTTGAAAGACTATGTAAATAAAGAGATATACGAAAAAGATCCTTTCCAATCATTGGATCAGGAAGGTATAGGAGAGCTTTTGAGAATTGGTGTTACTAAAGGTAGAGCTGCTAATAAAAATCTAACAGTTGGTATCTGCGGTGAGCATGGAGGAGATCCTGCTACAGTTATGTTCTGCTACAGTATAGGACTTAACTATGTAAGCTGTTCACCTTATAGAGTACCTATAGCAAGACTTGCTGCTGCTCAGGGAATAATAAGTTCTAAGCCGGCTAAAAAATCTGCTGCTAAGAAGCCAGCTGCAAAAAAAGCCGCTGCTAAAACTGCATCTGCTAAAAAACCTGCAGCAAAAAAAACAGCTTCTAAAGTAACAGCTGCTAAGAAACCAGCTGCAAAAAAAGCACCTGCTAAGAAGACAAGCAAAAAATAATAGATAAAATATTTATATAAATGAATTTTTAAAGGGCTTGACTTTATATAAAGTTAAGCCCTATTTTTATTATTAGTTTAGACTAGTACTACGATGTTCACCTTGCGAAGCATGCCTTTGGTAGATGTTGGCAGGTGAGAACTATATCCTCAATAAACTCGGATACACTTTGCGGAACTCTGTGTACTTCGTAAGGGCAAAACCCCAGATATTAAAACAAAAATATAACTTTATTTTTGACAAAATATAATTGTTTATATACAACTTTAAATATTTTGTAATTTACTTCGTTAAATGTATATATTCTTTTTCTTTATTTTTTACTTTTCCTATGATACAAGCACAGTCTATACCTTCACGCCATAAATCTGCTAATATATTTTCTGCATTACTTTTATCAGCACATATAAATAAACCGCCGGAAGTTTGAGGGTCGAAAGATAGCATTTTTAAATTATAGTCAACATTATCATCTACTTTGATATTATCTCCTACATAACGCATATTAGTGAAAGCGGCTCCAGGTATACAACCCATATCAAGCACTTCATAAGTTTTATTGAACATAGGCAATGCTGATGATTGAAGCTCTATAGTTACATTGCTTGCCTTAGCCATTTTATAAGCATGCCCTATGAGTCCGAATCCTGTAATATCAGTGGCACATTTAACATTATATTTATTCATAACAGAACATGCTTTTTTATTTAATGTTTTCATAGATTCAAAAACATCTTCTATATGAGATTCTTTTATAAGTCCCTGTCGCATAGCAGCCAAACAAGCACCTGTTCCAAGAGGTTTTGTAAATATTATAATATCTCCTTCTTTAGCAGCTGCATTTGTAGTTATTTTATTAGGATTAGCAAAACCTATAACAGCCATTCCGTATTTTACCGATGCATCTGTTATGGTATGTCCTCCTACAACTAATACTCCGGCTTCTGTTGCTTTATCCTGTCCGCCTTTAAGCATATTAGCTAATATATTTAAAGAATCATCTTTAGGGAACATAGTAATATTCAATGCTAATTTAGGTTCTCCTCCCATAGCATAAATATCGCTTATAGAGTTGCATGCCGCTATTTGTCCGAATCCGTAAGGGTCTGCTATAACAGGCGGAAAATAATCTACTGTAAATATTAAAGCATTATCATCTGAAATCTTATAAACTCCTGCATCATCTCCTATATCTACATCTGAAAGTAAATTAGAATCAGTTTTTATTTGCATTAAAGGTGCAAGAGTTTTTTCGAGTAAATCAGGCGGAATTTTAGCTGAACAGCCTCCTTCCAAAGCACATGATAATAATTCTATTTGTTCTTTTTTTTCTTCCGTATTATTTGTAATATTTGACATAATAAACACCTATAAATTAATTTTTGTAATGAATAGAATATATACTATACAATGAAAAATTCAAATATTTTATTTAAATAATGTTTTTTAATAGTTTATATTATATTTGATTATCTATAAAAGTAAATTTTCTTTACCTTATTTAGGTTCTAAAAAATGTATATGTTGTATTTGTATTACAATATGTATTGAAATATATATTTTAGGTAAATTTTTTGTAAATTAAATGTAAAATATATTGACAAATATCTGTTTTAGGCTATACTTATAATTGTAAAGATAATTTACATGGTTGCTAACAACAATCAAATATTTATAAATTAAAGGAGATTTACTATGACTAAAAAATTATTCGCTTTATTAATAACTTTAACTATAATTTCTACTTCAAGTGCTTTTGCTGATTGGGTTGTTCCAGCTTCTTCTCTTCCTCAAAAAGCTAGAAGTTTCATACAGCAGGTTTATCCTAATGTACAAATATGGATGGTAGAGAGAGACGGAGGAAAATTTGAAGTAAAATTATCAAATGGTACTCAAATAGACTTTTTGCCTAATGGCGATTGGCATAGCATAGACAGTGAATATAATGCTGTACCTTTTTCTGCTTTACCTGCTAATATAGCAAACACTATAAGAAATACTTATCCTCAGGCTGCTGTAATAGATGTAGAAAAAGAATGGGGCAATTATAAAGTTAAATTAAATAACTTTATGGAATTATTCATATCTTCTAATGGACAGCTAATGGGACAGAAATTTGATGATTAATCTATATTTATTAAATACAATTTCCTAAAGATTATTTATGGAAATATACTAATTATTTATTGAAAAATACTAAAAAATAGAGGGAGCTTTAAAAACGGCTTCCTCTTTTTTTGTTTAAATGAATGAAAGAAGCATTAATATATTTTTATGGTTTTATTTTGCCCGCCAACACGCCCCTTAATTATGTTTTTAATCTTAAAAAATTTTTATTCATATTTACTTAAAATTTTTATTATGATATCCTTTTTATGGTTATACTGAAACGATTTCATTTTACTGACTACCGCACATTATATAATTATTATCAACTTTTTTGACGCACACACCTCAGGCGGGCTTCGCCAAAGTTGCAAAAAACGCAATTATTAGAATTTTATATTTAAAATATATGTATTAAATGTAAAATAAAATCTAAGTTTATACTACACACTGCCATAGGCACGCAGAGCGAAGGTGGACTTCGTCAAATGCAGTTTTTTTGGTTCTTTTATACTAATAAAAGAACTGGGGGTGTGGGGGCAAAGCCACCACAAACAATAAAATTAAAAATCTAAATTTTGACAAACTTAAAAAAATTTCAGTATATATAATTGTGAATTGTATAATTATATAAATATTATAAGGAGTTATCAAATGTATCATTCAAGATTTAAAGGCAGTCATTATGAGGCAGGATTTAAATATGGTAAATTGCTTGCTAAAAATAATATTAATCCATTAGAAAAAATTAAGATATCAAATGAAAGAAAAGATTTTGCTAATAAATGCATGCCTATATATAATAAATTTTT
>CASEHG010000441.1 GCA_949287565.1 uncultured Brachyspira sp. | reverse complement strand
CCAAATGTGCATTGTCTAGTAACACCAACGAATACAGATAATATGAGAAATACAATAAATACTAATAATATTCGAGGTGCTAGAACATGTGGTTCGGGGAAAAAGTATAAGAATTGCTGTGGTAAATAGCTTATAAAATAAGGGTTTGCGAAGGTTTTAAAAATCAAAAAATCATAAAAAATAGTCGATTTGTTTCCATTTTGTTTCCAAAATTAAAAAAGATGTTACCAAAACCTCTGAAAAGCCTTATAAAATAAGGGAAAAATTTTTGGAAACAATTTTGGAAACAAAAAAGTTAGCATTCATTTGCTAACTTTTTTGTTAAAGACAACTCCGTTTACATAAAGTAAGGAGTTGTGTAATGAGAAAAGTAAATGTAGTAAAAAGAGGAAAGGTATTTCAGTATAAGTTTGAAATTGCTCCCCAAGGTGGGAAAAGAAAATTCAAAAGTAAATCTGGATTTAAAATGTAAATGTCAACATCAAAACTTAAAAATATGTCAAAGTTAAAAACTTATAATTTTTATTACTAGCACATTCTCAATATTTAAGGAAAATTATATTTCTACCTGCCGGTGGCTTTACTTCTTTTATGAAAAAGAAGTAAAACAAGAAACCAGCAGTGTTATAAGTCTATCTCGCCGATAGGCTTTCTTTCTTATAAGAAAGAAACAAAGAATTTTATTCATTATATTTATTTGTTCTTGAGTCAGATTCTACAATTTTATCTTTAATTCTATAAAAATTACCTGTAATTCTTATAATATGTGAATAATGAAGTAACCTATCTAATACTGCACTTGCTAAAGTATTATCACTAAATACTTCCCCCCCATCTTGAAAACGGCATATTTGTTGTTACAATTGTAGATTTAGTCATATATCTTTTAGCAATTAATTGAAATAATAAATTAGATCCTTGATGGTCTACAGGTAAATAACCAATTTCATCTATTATTAACAATTTATACTGTGCTAAATGTTGCAATTGCTTATCTAATCTATTTTCTTTTTGTGCTTTATTTAATTTTGTCATAAGATTATGACAAGTAATAAAGTAAACACTTTTTCTATGTTTAGCTGCTTCTATCCCTAAAGAAACTGCTAAATGTGTTTTACCAACTCCAGCAGTTATATAAAGACTTATATGATAGTAGTGCTATGGAGTACTGGAAAGATGAAGGAAATAATAAAAGAATGCAAACATATCATAAAATATCTAATCTATTAAAGGTGTTAAGGATATTTATATTAATGTTTTCTCTATTTATATTTGTATTATTAATTACTCAAAGTATTATATATTTATCTGGAGTAACAATATTTAATGTGAATGTGATTATATATTTAATTACCGATGTATATAATGTAATGATTATAATGCTTATTTTTGGATTGATATTTATGATAATTAAGAAAAAATTAAATGAAAAAGAATTATTAATAATGTTTGTTATAGGATTTTTATTATTACCAGAAATCCTTCTATTAGTTGTACATTTTGCAGTATTTGGTAGTTTTATGTTTAGCTTTTATTATATGGTTATCCTTATCATAGTAATGATTTTAATTAATCATCTTATTACGAGAATAGATGAATTATATAATATTGCTACAGGTAGTAATGAATTAAAGATGAAAGAAAAAATAGACGAAATATTATTTGGAGAAGAACCAATTAAGAAAAAAAGAATTGCTATAAGAAAATTAGGCAAGTTAGGTTTAGATAAGAAATTTATCAGAATGTTCTTAAAATTATTAGAATATATTGGTGAAATTTAAAAGGATAACTCAAAAATTATCCTTTTATCATGCCTTTATAATATTTAAAAGCGATTACTCTAGTAGCAGTCTTATCAATTAATTTATCAGAAATTTCACCATTATTAATAGCTTCTTTAATTGCATTTATACTGCTTTCATAATCAGTAGTAATAATTAAATCATTCCCACTTAAAACAGCTTTAACAGTAGATGATTTAACATCACCGATTGCCCCCATATCTAAATCATCAGTTATAACTATGCCCGTAAAATTAAGATTATCCCTAAGCAAATTATGAACCTTATAAGATAAAGAAGAAGGTAAATCAGAATCTATACTACTCACTATATTATGACTAACTAAAATAGATAAAGCCCCTTCATCAATACCAACTTTAAAAGGAGGTAAATCATTATTTAAAATATCATCATAACTTCTATTATCCAAAGAAGTTCCTTGGTGAGTATCAGTATTATTACCATAACCAGGAAAATGTTTCAAAGTATAAGTAACACCCAAACCATTACTAGATTTAATAACCGTTTTAACATATTCGCTAGTCTTATCAGTGTTTTCACCAAGTGTTCTTGAATACATATAGTCATTAGGGTTAGTAGATACATCAGCAACAGGCGCTAAATTCAAATTAATACCAAGTTCATAAAGTAATTTACTTTTTTTAATAGTATCTTCCTTGATTAAATCAAAACCACCAGATAAATAAAGTTCCCTAGGGGATTTAAAAGGTTCATTAGCTAAGTTAGAATTAGTACTAATTCTATTAACCTTACCACCTTCTTCATCTACTGCAGTTAAAATAGGCGTTTTAGCCACATTTTGATTATCATTAATCATTTTAATAACTTCATCTTTAGTTTTATCATTAAAATCTTTCGCATAAAACACATAACCACCAAATTGATATTTTTCTAAAACATCGGTCTGATTTTCGGATGGATATCTAACAAGTAAAATTTGTCCAATTTTCTCATCCAAACTCATATTTTTTACTTTTTGATAAGAAATATTATAATAATCTTTAAAAATCCCATTATCATTAAAAGCTAACGGAAAATCATCATCAGAAATAATTTCATAATCATTTAAATTACTAATATCATCATAAGTTTTTATCATATCACCAGGATTTAAACCAGATATATTTTTTTCATATATAATTCCTTTATTATCTTGAATTAAAAGAAACTCATCATTTTTACCAATAACAAAAGCATAATTCAATGTATCTTCTTGAACATCTTTAACTACTTCTTTTTCATTACACCCACTTAATAAAAATAATACCAAAAATAAAATTAAAAACCTTTTCATATTCATTTTCCTTTCAAAAATATTATACACCAAATATAAATATTCATGCATAAAATACTAAGTTAAAAATATAGAATATTGAAAAGTTGTAAATATAGCTTTATTTTTAAGATGTTGAATTTTGTTTTATACTAGTATAGATATTAAATTTAATTGGTATTTTAAGTGCAAATATTTAATTATCAATAGTAAATTAAAAATTATTAAAAAGCTCATTTACGTTTAAGTTCCGGTAAAATTTTAAATAATGAATAAAAAAGATGAATCCTGTGGAAAAGAATTTATACTTCTCATCTGTTGATGATAGTTATAATTTGTTTTTAAAAGAAAATAGTATCTCAAAATGTAGTTTAGCATACATATTTGTAGGAAAATATGTTGAACAAAATGTACAGATAATGGAATTTATAAAAATAGAAAATGGGAACTTAGTACCAAAAGATGTATTAGAAAAAAATGAAATATTATCAAAATTAATATAAGGTTAAAACAGTAGATTTAAGGTGCTACTGTTTTTTCGTATAAAATAATAATGATCAAAGAGAAAGGAAGATGATAAGATGATCAATATTAGGAAAAGAGGAAATGTATATCAGTATTGTTTTGAAGCAGGAAAAGTAAATGGAAAAAGAAAACAAATTACTAAATCAGGTTTTAAAACTAAAAACGAAGCATATTTAGCAGGACAAAAAGCCTATGATGAATTTATAAATGGAGAAAAAGTAAATGAATATGAAATGTTATATTCTGAATATTTAGATTATTGGATGAAAGAATATTTTGAAGTAAATTATAAATATTCTACAGCAAAAAGGTATAGAGAATCTTTTAGTAATATTAAAAAAGAATTAGGTAATTATAAATTATCAAAATTAACATTATATATTCTTAATCAAGCATTATTAAAATTGTATCAAACATCCAATAAGAAAGAGGCATTAAGAAATTATCAAAAAGTAATTAAAAGTTCTTTAAGAGATGCAACTTATTATTTTGGATTTATTAAAAATAATCCAGCGGGTGACTTACAAATACCTAGAGTATTATCATTTGAATTAAAAAAAATGATATAGGTCACATTTATACTAATGAAGAAATAAAAATTATCTTGAATAGATTTAAAGATAATAAAGTGTTTATATGTGCATTTCTTACCGCTTGCTATACAGGAATGAGAACAGGAGAGGTATTTGCATTAACTTGGGATGATATTGATTTAGAAAATAGAATTATAAAAATAAATAAAACTGTATATGCCAAAGATAACGAGAAAAAAGGTAGATGGTATTTAGGTACAACTAAAACAGTTGGAAGTT
>CASEHG010000440.1 GCA_949287565.1 uncultured Brachyspira sp. | reverse complement strand
TATATACTTGTCCAACTGTATCTATAAGTATATAATATTTCTTTTTATCATCATAATCATAATAATAATAGTTTCCTGTATAAGTTATTAATTCTGATATAGGTTCTCCTATTTTTGTTTCATATCCTGAAGTTGGTTTTTGATAATTCTCTCTGTGGAATATTGCATTTGCAAAAAGATAAATATTTCCGTCGCTTCCAAAATTGAAAGTATACATTTCATCATTCATTTCATAACCTAAATTAGCACTTGAGCCGCTTTTTTTACCTTCTATGTATATTTGAAGTTTATTTCCTAATAGAGTCTTCATTGTTGCTATAACTTCTGTACCATATCCATTGTATATTTTATCTGCATCTATTATATATCTAACACCAAGGCTATCATCTTCATATCTAGAATAATAAACCCCATTATGATTTTTTATATATTCTGCTATTTGTGCTTGATCTGTTATTATTATTTCTTCTGGTTTAGGATTTGGTTGTGGATTTGGCTGTGGTGTTGGGTCTATGAAACTTCCATCTCCAATATCAATTTCTTTTTTAGGACTTGGATCAGTTATTGTAGCCGAACAATTTAATATCAATAAAGATATAAATATAGTTAATAAAATTTTTTTATACATAATTTTCTCCTAACAAAATTATTAAAAATATAAAATGAATTTATATGGTATTTAAATATTATTTTTACGAATCTTTTAAGAAGATAAATATTATTGATGTATAGCAATATTATCATAAATATAATTTACCTTACTATAATCTATGTAAAATGATATAATAAGTATATTAAAAGTCAATATTTAATATTTATTTTTTATGAACTATAATAGGTGTATTGGTAAGTTTATCTATTTTTTAGATTTGGTACACAATGTAAAAAAATATTATAAGATATATTTTTTATTTACAATATATTGACATTATTTTTTTATTTGTTATAATATATGCATACATAATTAAATACTCATGAGGGAGTAATTGGCGTATTTTACGCGGCAAAGTCAACATCGCAGCTCTTAAATAGTAGAGTTTGGCAAGCCTTAATTAATGAGACTCAAGTATAAATAAATCTTTAAGGATTAGTTTAATATCTTTAATGATTTATTTATGCATGAGTCTTTTTTTATGCATTTTTTCTTTTTATAAAAATAATTAAATGAGAGGTAGTTTATGGACAGTTTTTTAGGAAGTAAAGATGATATTCTAAAGACCCTAAATGTTGATCCTAAAGTAGGTTTAACAGAAGACGGAAGAAAGAAAAGCTTAGAAAAATATGGTGCCAACAGTTTTACAAAAGAAAAAGGTGCCGCTTTGATTCAGAAAATATTAGAATCATTGAAAGAGCCTATGATACTTATGCTTATATTTGCTGGTATTATAGCAATAGGTGTTAATACGGTTGCATATTTCAATGGAGGACATGCTGACTTCTTGGAATGCTTAGGCATATTCTTGGCTATAAGTTTATCTATTACCATTACTATAGTTATGGAAGGTAAAAGTGCAAAAGCATTCGAGGCTTTGAATAGTATCAATGAAGATATTAGAGTAAAAGTTATAAGAGATGGAAATATAGAAATAATAAATCAAAAAGATTTGTTAGTAGGCGATATAGCTTTTATAGAAACAGGAAATAAACTTCCTGCAGATGGAAGACTTCTTGAAAGTGTATCATTAAATATTGATGAATCAGCTTTAACAGGAGAAAGCGAACCGGTAGAAAAAGATGCAGAAGCATTATTATCCGATACAAAAACTCCTGTAGCTGAAAGAATCAATATGGCTTATTCAGGCTCATTTGTTACAACTGGTAATGGTAAAATGATTGTTACTTCAGTTGGAGATGCAACAGAGTTTGGTAAAATAGCCAGAGAGTTATCAAAAACCAAAAAGACTTCTACACCTTTACAAGAAAAACTTGCTCAGTTAGGTAAAAGAATAGCTATGTTCGGTATAACTGCTGCTGTGATAGTATTTATTGTACAGGTGGTTAATTTTATAAGAACAGGAAATGCTAGTTTTGATACTATTTCAGAGGCATTCATTACAAGTATAGTATTGATTGTGGCTTCAGTACCGGAAGGACTTCCTACAATAGTTGCTGTTTCTTTGTCTATTAATATCATAAAAATGGCTAGACAAAATGCTTTAGTAAAAAAGATGGTGGCTTGTGAAACTATAGGAAGTGTTAATGTTATTTGTTCAGATAAAACTGGTACTCTTACAGAAAATAAAATGACATTAAATAAATTATTTGCTAATGGAGAGTATATAGAGCCTGAAAATATTAAGAATGAAAAGATTATAAAAAACTTTGCTATAAACTCTACAGCAGATGTTGATTATAAAGATGGCGTTGCTAAGTTCTTAGGAAACCCTACAGAATGTGCATTACTTGTTGCTGCTAGTAAATCAGGATTTAATTATAAAGAAATAAGAGAAAAATCAAAAATTATATATGAATATCCTTTCTCATCAGATACTAAAAACATGACAACAGTTGCTAAAGTTGAAAATGAAACTATAGTATTTACTAAAGGAAGCCCAGAAAAAATAATGGCTATGTGCAGTATCAGCGATGATGATAAAAAAGGAATTGAAAAAGCTATAGAACAATTCCAAAATGAAGCTAAAAGGGTAATAGCATTTGCTCATAAAGTAGTTGATGATAGTGTAGAAAATATCAGAGAAAAACTTGAAAGCAATATGATATATGACGGATTTGTTGCTATATCAGACCCTGTTAGAAAAGAGGTTTATGATGCTGTTGATCAATGTAGAAGTGCAGGAATAAACATAAAAATGCTTACAGGTGATAATATAGTTACAGCTACTGCTATAGCTAGAGAGTTAAAAATACTTAATGAAAATAGCATTGTTCTTGAGGCAAAAGACATTGATGCTATGGATGATAATACGTTAAAACAGAATTTAAGTAAAATATCAGTTATAGCTAGAAGTACTCCTACAGTAAAAATGCGTGTTGTTAATGCTATAAAAGAAATGGGCAATGTTGTTGCTGTTACAGGTGATGGTATTAATGATGCTCCTGCCATTAAGAATGCCGATGTTGGAGTTGCTATGGGTATAACAGGAACTGAAGTATCAAAAGAGGCTAGTGATATAGTTCTTCTTGATGACTCATTTGCTACTATAGTAAAAGCTGTTCAATGGGGTAGAGGAATATATGATAACTTCCAAAGATTTATACAGTTCCAGCTTACAGTTAACTTGGCTTCTGTAGTTGTAGTGCTTATCTCTACATTAACAGGTTTGAAATCTCCATTTTCAGCCATACAATTATTATGGATAAATATTATTATGGATGGACCTCCTGCTATTGCTTTGGGACTTGAGCCTATTAGAGATAATTTAATGAAGAGAATGCCTACTAAAAGAAATGCAAGCATTGTAACTAAAAAGATGATATTCAAAATTGTGTTCTCTGCTACTGTTATGATAGTATTATTTATGCTTCAAAGTAAATTAAATATACTAAATGTTGCTGATGCAGAAAAATCTACAGTATTATTTGCTATGTTTGTAATGTTCCAAATATTTAATTCTTTCAACAGCAGAGAATTGGGATTCGATAGCGTGTTTAAATACTTTTTGAATAATAAATTAATGCTTTTAAGTATGGGAGTTACTTTTATATTACAGATATTAGCAATTCAGTATGCTGGAGGATTCTTTAATACTGTACCTTTAAGTGCAAATACTTGGTTAAAAATTGTAGGAGTTTCATTCATTGTTATTTTAGCTGCTGAAATTTTTAAAATATTTGCTAGAATGGTAAAGAGATAAATTTTTTAAAATAAAATTGGAATTATTTTATAAAATAATATATAATAATTCCGAATTTATATATAGTATAAATTTAAAGTATAGAGTAGATATAAGATATGGATAATATTGCTATTATAGTATTTGTATGTGTATTCATTACACTTTTGCTTATAGTAAAAAAATTTTTGTTTGGTAAATCATTAGATAAAATATCTGATATTGATAAGGTAAATAAACTTATTAGTGAAGGAAGACATGATGTTGCTTTATTAAAACTTAAAGAGATTTTAGCTAAAGATAAGCCAGGTACAAAAAGGGCAGAAATACATGCCATGATAGGTGATTGTTATAGTAGTTTAGAAGAGTATTCTTTTGCAATAGTAGAGTATAGACATGCTATAGATGATGGTTATAATAATCCGGAAACTATTTTGGCATTGGCTAGAGCTTTAAATAAAATCGATAGAAAAGGCGAAGCATTAGCACAGTATCTTACACTTTTTAAGATAGATGATTATAAACTTGTAGTTGCCTTAGAGATAGGTATAATATACTATGAGAATAGACAATATGAAACAGCTATAAAATACTTTGATGAAGCATTAGATGTACAGCCTAATAACTCTGAAGCCTTGAAATATAAAGCTTTTTGTTTTGTTAATATGGGTAATTTCAATGATGCTATATCTGGTATGAATAATATATATAAAAAGTTTCCAGATGATCCTTTACTAAATTATAATCTAGGAAGGGCATATAGAGGAAGAGAGGATTATAAAACAGCTATAAGATATTATGCTAATTCTTATAAAGATAAAGAATATTCTGTCAGGTCTTTATATGAAATGGGACTTTGTTATATAAAATTAGAAAATATTGAATCCGCTATAAAAACATTAGAAAAGGCTATAAGTTATGATAGTTATGATAAAGAATTAAATTTGGCTATACTTTATACTCTTTCAGAATGTTATGATATAGTAGGAAATATAAATAAATCTATGGAAATCTTAGAAAGTATAATTGTAATAGAGCCTAATTATAAAGATGCTAATGAAAAGCTTAACAATTATAAAGATTCAAGATATAGTGAAAATATTAAAAAGTTCTTCAGATTGGAAGGAGATGCGTTTATTGATATGGCTTTAAAAGTTGTGGCAAGTATAGGGCTTATTCCATATTCTTCCAAAATAACTGATAAAAAATATTTAATAATTTTTGCTAAAGAGAGTAATAGCCCTCATTCTCCTAAAAAGATAGTTTATTTCAGAACTTCTTATAGCCCTATATTTAATGATGAGCTTGTACATTTATATGATTATGCAGTGAATGCTAATATTGCTAATACTATGCTTATAACTTGTGCTATGGTTAGTCCTGATGCTATAAGATATGCTGCTATGTCAAGAATCGATATTGTAGGAATAAAAAGATTAGAAAATTTGCTTGATAAAGCACAGCTTACAAATTTACCTGTAGGTGTAACAAGAACAGAAGAGAAGCTTAATTGGATATTATAAATACGATATTTCTACTTGGTTATAGATATAAACAGCAATGGATGATATTCATTCTATTGCTGTTTTTATTTTAAATGTTATATTTTAATAGTTGATTTTTATTTAAAATTAATTCAAAATGATATAAAAATTGTTTATGGGATAGTTAATAGCTAAATGAAAAAGGTACAGGATTTTTATTTTAAAAAGGCAAAAGAAGAAAATTATAAAGCTAGAAGTGTATTCAAACTTGAAGAAGCTCAGAATAAATTTAAATTTATCAAGGCATCAGATACTGTGCTTGATGTAGGGTGTTCTCCAGGTTCTTTCAGTCAGTATATGCTTAATAAAATATTGAAAAGCGGTTCAGTTGTAGGTGTTGATATACTTCCAAATTCTTTTGCCCATCAGAGATTTACTTTTATATTGGGTGATATAAAGGATATGGATATTACAACATTTAATAACACCTTATTTGATGTTGTAGTGAGCGATGCTATGCCGAACACTACATCAGACAGAGAAACTAATCATTTTCGTTCTATTGCTTTATGCAAAGCTATATTTAATTTAGCCAAAGATGTATTAAAGGAGAACGGACATTTTTTTATAAAAGTTTTTGATGGTAAAGATTTGCAGGATTTTAAAAAAGAATTATCTGAACACTTTGATTCTGTGAACGTGTTTAAACCTAAAAGTTCAAGAGATGAAAGCAGGGAAATATTTTTATTTTGCAAAAACTTTAAAAAGTTACGATAATATAAAGGGGGATAATAATGAAAAGAGAATTTGCTTTAGTATTAGAAACTTATGATAATAATGTAGCTAAAGTTGAATTACAAAGAAGTGCAAGCTGTGACGGCTGTACTATATGTAATTCTGGTAAACCTGTTGTTCTTAGAGCATTCAATAATATTAATGCTAACAAAGGCGACAGTGTTGTTATAGAAGTAGAAGAACTAAAAAGGGGTACTAACTTTTTTGTTTATGTAATACCTTTGATTTGTCTTATAGCAGGATATTTCATTGGAGAATATATATCTAAATTATCAAATATAGAGCATAATTTAGGTCCTATATTTTCTTTTATTGTATTTTTTATCTATGTTATTTTAGGATTAAGAAAATTAAAAAAAGATAATAAAATAATAGCGAACATAATTTGTAAGAATCAAGTTATAGAAAATTTTAATGAACAATAAGGCTTTATATGAAAAAAATAATACCAACTATAATAACTATCGTTGCAGCGTCAATCATAACATATTTATTAATTTCTAAAGATAAACCTTATGAGGAACTATATACAATAGGTAATGATGCTGTATCATCTGTTAATAAAGTTACAGGATTGAAAGTACATCCTAAAGTAGATGATATAGAAGAGGGCGACATAAAGATATTGAATTTTTATGATGTTGATGATGTGCTTAGCTATAGTGTTAAGTATGCAAATTATTTATGGAAGAATGAAGGATATTATATCACAACAAATTATTATTTTGGAAAACAGCCTGACGGAAAGATAGAGCTTGCAAAAAATTCATCTGAAAACGGAAGAGTTATAAGAATAAATGTGGAGTGCAATACTAACAATTCATTTACAGTTATATTAAGTTTGCTAAATGGTAGTTTAATAATGAGAAACACTAATGAAATGAATACTAATAATACTGTTAATACTAATGAAGCAAATACAGTAAATACAAATAATTAAAAAATAATATATATAAAAAAGCTGATAACTTTTATTAATTAAGTTATCAGC
>CASEHG010000439.1 GCA_949287565.1 uncultured Brachyspira sp. | reverse complement strand
AATAATAAAGGGCGGGCAAATGTAATTAAGTTTGAAAATTTATTTTCACTCCCCACCCTCTAGGCTTATAGTTTTTATATAGAATATAAACTTTTTAATTCTTTATTATCTCATTAGAATTTTTAGCTGCCCACCCAAGCGGATTTTAAATTTAAAGACTTTATACCGCACGAAGAGTAAAATTAAATATATAAACCGATTATGAATTATAATTTTGCTATATATAAAGTTCCGTTCACCGTGCGTTAATAAAATTTAAAATATACAAAAAAATTTAAAGCCTTACTTTGATATTATTTTTATGAAGATACTCTTTTAATTCTTTTATATCTATTTCTTTGAAGTGAAATATTGAAGCAGCAAGTCCAGCATCAACACCTTTAACCTGAAATACATCTTTAAAATGCTCCATGTTCCCAGCTCCGCCTGAAGCAATTAAAGGTATAGAAACATTATCAGCTATTTCTTTAAGTAATTCTATATCAAAACCATTTTTTACTCCGTCCGTATCAATACTATTTATTACAAGCTCACCTGCCCCATTCTTCTCGCCTTTTACAGCCCATTCAATTGCATCGATTCCTGTGTCCTCTCTTCCGCCCTTAGAAAATACAGAATATCTTCCATTAACTCTTTTTATATCTATAGAAAGTACTACGCATTGATTACCGTATTTTTCAGCTGCCTCTCTTATTAAATCAGGATTCTTTATAGCTCCTGAATTTATACTCACCTTATCAGCTCCGGATTTTAAAACCATATCAAAATCTTTTATAGTGTTTATTCCACCACCAACTGTAAGAGGTATAAATATTTCATTTGCCACTTTCTCAAGCACATTTACAAATAATTTTCTACCCTCATAAGAAGCCGTAATGTCATAAAATACAAGCTCATCAGCTAAAGAATTATTATAATATTTAGCAAGCTCTACAGGATCATCAACATCTTTTAAACCTTCAAAGTTAGTCCCCTTTACAACTCTGCCATTTCTTACATCTAAGCATGGTATTATTCTTTTTGTTATCATATAAAAACACCCTATTAAATTTATAAAAATTATACAGTAAAAATTTTATTTCGTAAAGCAGAAAGAAAATTATATAGGTTAAATAAATTATTTATTTAACCTATATTGAAAAACATTTATAAATTTACTATAATTGTATGAAACACTATTGATTAAAAAACTTTAAAAATTATCTTAATTTTTTATTAGAAAATACTGTAATATAGAAGTTTAATATATCAATAAAAATATTTTTTCGGAGTTATAATAATGAAATTTGTATCTTTTGTTGAATGGAATAATACGGAGTCTGTCGGTATATTAAGCAAGGACGGAAATAAAGTTATTGCTATTAGTGAAATAATATCTGATTTCAAATGCAATAATAACCCTATGATACAATTAATAAATATGATAAATGAAAACAATGATATTCTAAACAAATTAAAATATGCTGAAGAAAATTTTGAAAGAGCGTACTCTATAGAAAATGTTAAAATATTATCTCCTATAAGAAAACCAATTCATGATATTATATGTGTAGGAGTTAATTATAGCGATCATTTAGGCGAAATAAAAAAAGATATGAAAGATTTTAAAGAAGTTAAAGCACCTGTATACTTCTCTAAAAGAGCTATAGAAATAATTGGTTTCGGAGATAAAATAAAATCAAGATTCGATTTAGATGAATGCCTTGACTATGAAGTTGAATTAGCTGTCATCATAGGAAAAACTGCAAAAGACATAAAGCCTGAAGAAGTTAATGATTATATATTCGGATACAGTATCTTCAATGACATATCTTCCAGAAAGATACAAAAAGAACACTCACAATGGTATAAAGGAAAAAGCTTGGATTCATACAGTTCTATGGGGCCATGCTTAGTTCATAAAGATGATTTTAAATTACCTTTGAAGCTCGATATAAAAAGTATTTTAAACGATGAAGTAAGACAATCTTCAAATACTAAATACATGATCCATGATATAAATTATTTAGTGTCTGATATATCAAAAGGTATGACTTTAGAAGCAGGCGATATAATAGCAACAGGAACTCCGGGAGGTGTAGGAATGTCTTTTAATCCTCCTAAGTACATGAAAAGCGGAGATAAAATAATTTGCTCTATAGAAAATATAGGCGAGCTTATAAATTTTGTTGAATAATTTCTTATTAATATTTCAATATTAAAAACGCACGGTAAGCAAAATCAATTATTATGATTTAAATTATAATTATTAATCAGCATATATTTTAAATTTTACTTAACGTGCGGTGTATGTACTATAAATTTAAAAAACGCTTGGGTGGGCAGCTAATAAATTCTAATTTAGTAATAAAAAAATTAAGAGTTTATATTGCATATAAAAACTATAAGCCTTGAGGGTGGGGAGTGAAAATAAATTTTTAAACTTAATTAAACTGGAAATTTTTAAGTTTGTCAATTTTTTGTTGTTCTTTTCCCGCCGCACGCCACAGGCAGACTTCGTCAAAGAACCATACGAAGTACGCCTGCTTCTCGACGTAGGATGCTTCGCCTATGCACACCAAAGGCGTACGTCCTCCAAAAGAAATGGGGATTGCTTCACAGCAAAGCCCCATATATCAAAACAAAAATATAACTTTATTTTTTGACAAATTGCTATTTTGCAAATATAATATTTTTATAAATATTAAAAAATCAATATATAAACGACTATTTTTAATTGAAATAAATTCATCATTGTATTAGTAAAGTAATTATTATAGGAGTAATTAATGAATACTATTAATTATTTTTTTGGAAAGCATATAGAAAAGTGCCGAAAGGAACTACATGATTTTGAAACAAATAAATTTAAATATGTAAGAGAAGATTTAAAAGCAGAAACAGAAAAATGTTTAGAGAAAGCCAATAATTTTTTAAGCAGTATTAAATACGAAAATTATACAGATTTTGAGGAATTTAATAAAGAGATAAAAACTTTCAATGATGAGCTAAATAGAATAATGAAATTAAGTGCCAATATATCTACATTGGTTTATGTAATACAAAATGTAAGTGAAGACGATTTTTATACATATACGGATTTTATAAGTTATTTTAATTGCGATGATGAATCATTTAATAATTTTGATGATATATATATCAAACAATTAAAAAGATTTGATAAACTCATTGAAAAATCAGATGATGATTTTGAGCTTTATAAAGAGAGAGGAGATTTAAAGTCCGAGATGGGTCTTTATGATGAAGCTATAAAAGATTATGAAAAGGCTTTAGAGTTAAATTCCAATTATGAAGAAGCTAAAAATGCAATAGAAAAAATTAAAAACGATAAGATAAATTTACTAAAAGGCGAGAATCTGCTAAAAATTAAAGCAGTTTCTAATTTACTTGAACTAACAGAAAATGAAATATTTAGTAATGGTAAAAGTCTTGCAGACAAATATTTAAAATTAAAAGATATAACAGATAACATAAGTAACTTTAGCGATAACCTTACAGAGTTTGATAAAGCTATGGAAGAGTTTATTAATGAAGTAATAAATAACAATATTAAATTTTGTAGTAAAGAAGCTAATAAAATAATTTATAACATATACGAAAACTATATTAATATCATAAATATCAATATAAATAACTTATTAGTATCATCAAGCAATTTAACAAATTTGTTTGATGACAGGACTGCTATATCTGATATAGAGATCTGTGCTCCTATATATACAAATGGATTAATTCAATTTGTATACGGAGAGCCTAAGAGCTCAAAAACTCATGTAATTTGTTATAAAATAAAATATATAACAGAATACATGAATAAAAAAGCAGCAGTAGTTGTTTTGAATGAACGACAAGCTGATGCTGAATTATATAGTCAATTATCTAAAGATTGTACTGTATACTCTTTAGCCTGGGATAATCCTGTAGTAGTAGGAATAACCAAGAAACAAAGATTTCAATTATTTAATGAAATTTTCGAAAGAGTTGCGGCAGATCCAGATATAGATTATATTATAGTAGATTCTTTATCAAGATTATATGAATTGATAGAGAATGTAGGTATAGGTGAAATTGAAGACACAAAAGAAGGTGGACAAAAGTACACTTGTAGAGATTATATTAGAGATAATTATATTTGCAAAATAAAACAATATGATAAATCTTTAATAGCTACCTTATTAATTGAAGGAAAAAATTCTCTTAGTACAAAAGTAGCTAAGTATTTAAAAGGTCTTGGTAATTCAGATCTTGAATTAAGTGCTTATTTGCTTAGTAAAGGAATATTTCCTCCAATAAATAAAAGGAGCAGTTCTACTAGAAATATTTTGAGCATCATAAAAGATGCTAAAAGGAATTTCTTAAAAACTGAAATAGAGTTAGTAGAAAATTTTGAAAAAGTTAAAGCTGAGGTTGATGACAGAACATTAGCGATAGTACGCACAAATCAGCACACAAATAGAGGACCTGAAGAATTGTGCCTCAATTTTGATTGCTTATCAAAAAATTTTGAATTCAGAAGTCTTTTAGAATAATTTTTTAATTTAAAATATTTGCAGGGATTTGCCCACCGCTCTGCGTGCTTACGCAGCACCCCAGTTCTTTTATTAGTATAAAAGAAGCTATATCCTCAACAAGCTCGGATACGCTTCACGAAGAACTGCATTTTTAGGCTAAATTTAGGTTATATTTTACATTTAATAAATATTTTTAAAATATAAAGTTATAGCAATTGCGTTTTTTGCTACTTTGACGAAGTCCGCAGAGCGTGTGCGGCAAAAAAGTAGATAATATCTATATAAAGTGCATCAGTTGACAAACTTAAAAATTTTTAGTATATATGCATATAAAAACTATGAGCCTTGAGGGTGGGCAGCTAATAAATTCTACTTTAGCAATAATGAAAAATAATAATTTTTAAACATTAGAATTAAAATATAAAAGCGAGTCGTAGCCAGCTAGTGAGTTTACTCACTAGCTTATT
>CASEHG010000438.1 GCA_949287565.1 uncultured Brachyspira sp. | reverse complement strand
TTAGATGAAGCTTTAAAATATATAAACAAAGCCATAGAACTAGATCCTAAATATATTAATGCCTATAATGAAAGAGGGCTTATACATTATAGAAATACAGATTATAACTCAGCTATTAAAGATTTCAAAAAAGTTATAGAGCTTGATAATGAAAGTGTATATGCTAATTATCATTTAGCTTTATCTTATGATGCTTTAGAAAAATATGAAACAGCTTTGAAATATTATGCTAGAGTTATTGAACTTGATCCGAATACACCTGATCCATATTATAACAGGGCTTTAGCTGAAATTGAAATGGAATTATACAATGATGCTATAGAAGATTTTTATAAAGTAATAGAGATTGATAATACCATAATGGATGCTTATTTTAATATAGGTATATGTTATGATTCTTTGAAAGAGCATCAAAAAGCTATTGACTGCTACACTAAAGTTATTGAAGCTGATAAGTCTTCTATTGATGCTTATTATAACAGAGGATTAAGCAAAGTAGAATTAAAACTTTATAATGAGGCTTTTGAAGATTATATAAGAGCTTTAGAAATTGATCCTAAATATGCTAATGCTTACAATGGTATAGGTTTTTCAAAGACAAAATATTCCAACAATGAATTTAAATATGGCAATACTCAAAGAGCTATAGATTTACTTAATGATGCTTTATTATATTATGAAAAGGGTTTATCTTTAAAAATAAATGATAATTTAAACAATGCTTCAATTTATGACAGTATGGGTTATACCACTACAAAATTAGCCAATATTTATTTATCAATGAAAGATAATGACAATGCTTACAAATACTATAATAATGCTTTATTATGTTTTAGATATGCTTTAAAACTAAATAGCAAACATGCTCTGGCTCATAACAGCATAGCGTACATTTATATACAATTAGACAAAATGAACAATAAAAATAATATTTTTAATGAAGAGGCTTACAAATATTTTTCTGATGCATACAGTTTTGCTAAAAAAGAGGATAAAAAATTAATAGAGAAATGTATCATCTCATTAGCCAAAGATAATATCAAAACTGCTGAAGATTTTTGTGTTAATAACAATATAGAGTTTTAATTTACGCATGGTAAGCAAAGCAAAAAACATAAATAAATTGCAATTCAAATTTACTCTATAAAATTAAAATATATTAAATCATGTGTTAGGTAGATTATAAATTTAATAAAAGCTTGGGCGGGTGCTATAATTTCTTCATTAGCTTTAAGTATAAATAAATTAAAAATTGCAGATTATACAATAAAGAATAAAGGGCGGGGTATGTAAATAAAGTTTTAAAATTTAATTACACTCGCTCACCCTTTAGGCTTTTTGATTTATTCTGCAACTTTAAAATTATTTTTCTTTTTAGTTTTGACATGTTATTTTAGCTGCCCACCCAAGATTTTTTTTAAATTTACAGCGAATATACTAAAAATTTTAGAGTTTGTCAAAAATACAATTTTAAATTTAGGTTATTTGTGTGGACTAGCCCCCACACCCCCAGTTCTTTTTGTGACCAAAAGAACCAAAAAGACTGCATTTTTAGTCAAAATATAGTTTTTACATTATATTTTAAAGAATACTTAATAATATTTTATGCTATTAATAAATAAAAATTACATTCGTAAATAATTAAAAATTGACAAAATATAATTGTTTAGGTATATACCACATGCATAGAAAAACTAAAAATATAAATTTATATTATAATTCAAATTTCATTATGTTTTTAAATTTTGCTAACCGTGCGTTAAATAAAATTTTAAATCTATTACTCAATATTTTTTCTTTTCTCTTCTTTTAGATAATTCTTTTTAGCCTCTTCAATGTTCATGAATGATTCCATTGAGCTGTTTAGATTCGCTTTTAATTTCTGCCTTTCTTCTAGTGCTTGTTTTCTATTTTGCTTGAATAATTTTTCATGACTTTTCATAATGTCTAAATCTCTAACTATACCAGCCTGAGCCCTAGCAATATCAACAACTACTTGTAGAACTTCTTTAGCATCATTATATCCTTGTGCAATTCTTCTGTATGCACCTTCAGGAGAAAAATCGAGCATTCCTGTAAATGCATTTCCTAAATCATCTTTTGGATATATTTCATAAATATTAACATTATCTTTTCTGTCTTTTAATATTTGACCGGGATCTAAATGTATTACTATAATATCAGTGCATCCTATATCAAGCAGAGGTTTTATAGGCGAATTGTCTTTAATGCCTCCATCCCAATATGATTGCTTGCCTTCTGAATATATATTCTGCATCGGAAAAATAACAGGTATTGCCGAAGTAGATAAAAGTATTTTTTTGATAGTTTCTTTATCTCTGCCGTTTAACTGAAAATATTTAGTTTTGAATGCAGGAAGTTCCGTGCATGTGGCATATATAGGAAAATACATTTTTGATACAGCATCTAAATCAACATATTCATCTATTAAATCAGAAAGACCTTTTCTTGAAAAAAAGCCTTTAAATACTAGAGTCTTCAAAAAATTAAATATAGCAATAGCAGTATTATGAGGTATTGAAAGAATATTCATTATTTGAGTAAATATATCTTTTATATCTTTCTTTTCAACATCAAGACTTAAAATTTTATCCTGTATTCTCTGCGTCCATAAAGTTTCAGCGAGACCGTAATTATTTAGAGCAAAAAGACAAGCATTAAGCCCTCCTACCGAAGTACCCGAAATAGCCTTTATATTATTATCAAGCCCAACCTCTTTCAAATACTTCCAAACGCCGATTTGATAAGCACCCTTACCGCCTCCGCCGTCCAAAACAAGCCCTAATTTCTCCATTTTTGCTTATCCTTAATTAAATTAACTAGTAGTCGACCAATACCATTAATCTTATTTTCCTTACCAAATTCAAGTTTTTTGCCATCAAATATGATTATATAATATAAGTAGTCATATAAAGAGGCTCTAAATTGATTTTCTATTTTAAAACGCTCTTTATGTTTTGGATTTAAAGATATCGCTATATTTAAAAGTCCTTCTATTAAATTTCTATCACCATTATTTTTTGCTGCCGCTTCTGCTTTATTTATATATGCTATGTCGCTTTTATCATTTATTTTTATGGCTTTATCATAATACTTTATAGCTTCATTATAATTTTCTAATACTCTGTATATTACACCTAGATTTAAATTAGCTTCAAAATTATCAGGTTCCATTTCCAAAGATTTAATCATATAATCTTTAGCTTCTTTATATTTTTTTGCAAAGAATAAACTCATTGCAGTATAGTAATTATTATTGTAATCATTTAAGCCCTTTTTTATAGAGAGT
>CASEHG010000437.1 GCA_949287565.1 uncultured Brachyspira sp. | reverse complement strand
TGTTTATATCTTCATCTGTTATTTTTATATCATAAAGAGCTGAAAACATTAATATATTATCTCCTACACTATAGCCTTCAAAAAAAGGCGTAGACTGTAATTGAACTCCTATATGCTTTTTATAATTGTCTATATTAATTTTCTTATGTATTTAATGCATAGGAATTTAATATAAAACATCAAAAGGAGTTGTTATATGATTAAATATTCTTCTAAAGTACGAACAACATGTTCTCTAAAAAGCCAATCTGTTGTATTGACTCCTGGAGGATGTTGCTGTTCTTGTTGTTGTTCTTGCTGCGTTAACGTAACAACTACAACTAACAATTAATTTATTATAATAATTTATAGTAAATTAGTATGCCTGCTGTGTTAATATTATTAATGCAGCGGGTTTATACTGAAAATTTTTAAGTTTGTAAATTTATTTATTGTTCTTTTTCCCGCCGCAAAAAGAACCAAAAAGTGCAAGTATAAAATTAGTACTAAAGCGTACTAGGATTGTATTACATGTAATATAATTTATTAAATTAATCTTAAATATAGCCTTTTTGCTTCTCGCCGTAGGCGGGCTTCGCCTGTGGCAATACCACAGGCACTTCCTTCGGTCGCAAAAGAAGTGGGGTTTGGGGGCAAAGCCGCCACAAACAATAAAATTGAAAAAACTAAAATTGACAAAATAAAATTGTTTCAGTATATATTATAATAATATTGAGTTGGTTATAATGGAAATATTGATTAGTGCTAGAAATATAGAAAAGAAATTTAATAATAATGTTATTTTGAAAAATGTTAATTTTGATATAAATAAAGGTGAAATAATAGCACTTGTAGGCCCAAATGGTTCAGGCAAAACAACATTAATCAATATATTATTAGGAATATTAAAAGCTGATAAAGGCGAATTAAAAATAAATATAGATAATTATAAAAAGCATATAGGAGTTCAGCTTCAGTCTACACCATTTTTTGAGGGCTACAGCGTAAGAGATAATATATTAATGTTTTCAGCACTTTACGATATAAAAATGGGTAATGAAGAAATAGAAAGCATTACAAAAAAATACGGACTTAATCCAAAAACTCCAGCTATAAAACTTTCGGGAGGTGAACAGAAAAAACTTGCTATAATGATAGCTACTATGCAAAATCCGGACTTACTTATATTTGATGAGCCTACTGCGAGCTTGGATCCTAGAGAAAGGTATAATGTTAAAAACATGTTATTAGAGCTTGCTAAAAATAATAAGACTATACTTTTTACTTCTCATGATTTAGAGGAAGTTGAGGATCTTGCGAGCAAAATAGTATTTTTATATAAAGGGGAGATATTAGAAAGCGGCAGCAAAGAAGAACTTTTAAATAAATATAATTTTGACAGTTTGGAGAAACTTTACCTGCATATTACTAATTATTAATATATTTTTGAAATTTTTGATTTTTTATTGTTATTTTGGCGAAGCCCATACCTATCATATGTGCTAACTTATTACAATACCAAGTAGGTTAAGCGTTTGTAAAAGAAGTTGGTGCATTTATTACTGGTGGACTTTATTAAATGCAGTCTTTCGCGAAGCGTATCCGAGTTTATCGAGGATATAGGTTCTTTGTGTCACGCCAAAGGCACTCCCTGCGGTCGCAAAAGAACTGGGGGTGTGGGGGCTAGTCCCCACAAATAATAAATTAAAAAATAAGTTTGGTAAAATTTTAACTATATATTAAAAAATTATTATAAAAAAGAATAGTTATGAAAACGATATTTAAACTCACAATGAAAAAAGCTATAAGAGATCCTTTTCTTGTATTTTGGTCTATATTCTTTCCTTTGGTGATAGTTATATCATTGGGACTTTTTTTTAAAATGGAAAGCTATACCGTGCATATACTTACCGCTATGAGCTGTGTGAGTGTGCTTGCCTATTCCTTTATGACTACAAGTTTTAATGTACTTAGTCAGAGAAGGAGAGGGGTTTATAACCTTCTTAAAGTAACGCCGCTTCCTTTATACAAATATATTATAAGTTTATCATGTGCTTGGGTGATAATATCTATTATAAGCTGTTTATTTGTATTTTTTGTATGTGCTTTATTTTTTAAATTGGAATTTTCTTTTGCTTCTATACTTTTATTTTTGCCTGTAATTATATTGGCTTCTTTGCTTTATATATTTATAAGCTTCTTTGTTTCTAGCTTGGTTAAAAATAATGAAACTGCGAGCATATTATATAATATTATTTTGATGGCTTCTATGTTTTTAAGTGACGGATATTATTCTTTATACAATGCTCCAAATATAGTTAAAATTTTAAGTAAATTAAATATTTTTCAGTATTTTTTGAATGCCTTTAGAGGTGCTTTTTATTTTGATTTTCATGCATATTTTATTGGAATAGCTGTACTTTTAGTATGTTTAATAATTGCTTTGATTCTTGCTGTTAATACTTTCAGATATGCTGATAAATAATAATAGGCTTGTTTTTATATTTAAACAACTATATTTTGTCAAAAATAATTTTTTAAATTTAAAATATTTGCAGGGCTTTGCCCACCACTCTGCCTGCTTACGCAGTACACCAGTTCTTTTACCTACGCTCTGCGTGCCTGCGGCAAGGTGTGAACTAAAATAATGGTATTACATATTTGATAGATATTTAAAAAATATTAAGCTATAGTATGTTTGCAACAAAAACTGTCATAATTTTTGATTTTTTTATATTATGCAAAATAAAAGGCTTCACTCAAAAAACTTCAAGCAAAGCCATTTAAATGAAAATATGATTGATTATTATTTTTTATTGCAAACTACATCTTTATTCAATAAATCTGAAGGAAGTTCTGGATTTTTTGTAAAGTTAACTGTTACTTTAGAACTGTCAGAAGCAAATTTTAAAGTACCTTCAACTCCATTTGCTTGTCCATAATAGTCAGTAGAAAAACTATAATCAGTACCAGAACCTGTTACAGGAAAATATCCTTCATATGTAGGCTCATTAGCATTGTCGGCACTAGCGGAAATACCAACTTTACCATCTTTTACTGATAACCATAGATATCCTGTACCCAATTGCGGAACAGTAAAACTTTCAGCTGATACGTAACTATTACCGTTGAATTGTTCTATGCCTTTTGAATTATCTACTGTTGAATTTCCGTCACCAGCTCCTGTTTTGTCAGCATTTGAACAGCTTACTGATAACACTCCTACTAAAAATAGGCTTAAAAAGATTGTTAGAATTTTTTTACTCATGGTAAAACTCCTTTTTTAAATTTTTATTCTAAACAT
>CASEHG010000436.1 GCA_949287565.1 uncultured Brachyspira sp. | reverse complement strand
TCATAAACATTTAATTCTTTTTCTGCTTTTATATATATTTTATTTTTCTTGTATGCTGTAACTTCTCCTATATACTCACCGTCATGGCTAGGCTTATAATTTTCAAAAATATCTTTTGAATTATAATAATAACCTTGAGAAAATCCGCCTCTATTAAAAATCTTCATTAAATCTTCTCTGTATTTTTCAATATGTATATCTTTATTTTCCAAAGCCAAATCAATAGCATGTCTATATATTGAAGTAGTAATTGCAACGTATTCACTTCTTTTAGCACGTCCTTCAATTTTAAATGAAGTTATTCCGCTTTCTAGTAAGTTTGGAATTATATCAATAGTCATTAAATCTTTAGTACTCAAAGGATAATCTGTTTTTCCTCCAGTGTATTCCATTCTGCAAGGCTGTGCACATGCTCCGCGGTTTGCACTTCTTCCGCCATGCAAATAAGAATAAGCACATTGTCCTGAAAAACTTACGCATAAAGCTCCATGCACAAAAGTTTCAAGTTCTATATCTGTATTATCTCTAATATATTTTATATTCTCTAAACTCATCTCACGTGCTAGAACCACTCTGTCAATTCCTATACTTTTAAGTAGTTTAACACTGTCTAAATTATTACAAGACATCTGCGTACTTGCATGCATTGGAATATTTAAATGATTTCTAACAATATCAATAATACCTAAGTCCTGAACTATAATGGCATCGGCTCCTAAATCAGAAACGCTTTTTATTAATGGAAGTACTTTATCAATCTCATCATTATAAACTAAAGTATTAACTGTAATATAAACATTAACATTTCTTAATTTTGCAAATTTTATATTTTCTTCAAGAGCTTTTTCATCGAAATTTTGAGCAGCACCAACTCTGGCATTAAAACTTTTAGTACCGAAATACACAGCATCAGCTCCAGCATTAACAGCGGCCTTCAAACCTCTTTCATCTCCAACAGGTGCTAGCAGTTCTATTTTTTTGTTTTGTGTTTTTATATTCAATTTGTTTTCCATTCATTTTTATTAATATTTAAACTATAGCATATAAGAAAATGAATTCAAGTACTAAATATGTTTTTAATAATTATATTTTGTATACTAGAATTATTACATTTAAAGTATTACAATTGTGTTTAAATTTATTATAAAATTAACAAATATAGTAAAAATAAAATATTTTAATAAAATTATCTATACTAGAATGTGTGGAGTTAGAATAAAATTTAATAAAATACAATTTACTATTTTTAAAAAAGCTGTATAATTTAATACAAATTTTATTTAAGGATTTTTATTATGATAGATGTAAAATTAATAAGAGAAAATATTGAATTAGTAGAAGAGAACTTGAGAAAGAGAAGAAGCAAAGTATCTTTAGACAAGTTAAAAGAATTAGAACATGAAAGACTAGATTTATTGAAAGAAGTAGAGCAGGATAGAGCTAAAAAAAATGAATCTTCAAAAAAAATCGGCGAATGCATGAAAGCTGGTAATAAAGAAGAGGCAGAAAAAATAAAAGAAGAAATGAAAAACTTCACAGAATCCTTAAATAAAAAAGAAGAGAAGTTGTCGCAGTTGGAAGAGGCCGTTAATAATGAAATACTTTATTTACCTAATATGCTTTCTGAAGATGTACCAGACGGGGATGATGAAAAAGCAAATAAAGAAATCATAAGATGGGGAGAGCCTCGTAAATTTGATTTTGAAGTAAAAGACCATGTTGATATAGCTATGGGTTTAGATATTCTTGATATAGAAAGAGCTGTTAGAATGTCAAGAACTCGTTTCTCACTTATGAAAGGAAAAGGTGCAGCATTAGAAAGAGCTTTAATTAACTTCATGTTAAAGAAACATACAAGCGAAAATGGTTATACAGAATATGTACCTCCTATACTTGTTAATAGCAGAACTATGACAGGTACAGGTCAGCTTCCAAAATTTGAAGAGGATTTATTTAAAACTACAGATGATCCTGCTTTATACCTTATACCTACAGCAGAAGTTCCTCTTACAAATATATACAGAGAAGAAATCATACCTGAAAACATGCTTCCTTTATATTGTACTGCTTATACACCTTGTTTCCGTTCTGAAGCTGGTTCTTACGGACGTGATATGAGAGGATTAATAAGACAGCATCAATTTGACAAAGTAGAGTTAGTAAAAATTTGTGCTGCTGACAAATCTAAAGAAGAGCATGAAAAAATGCTTAAAGATGCAGAAAGTATTTTACAGGCATTAGAACTTCCATACAGAGTAGTTGTTCTTTCTTCTGGAGATATAGGAAATGCTGCTTATAAAACTTTTGATATAGAAGTTTGGCTTCCTTCACAAAACATGTACAGAGAAATTTCAAGTGTAAGTAACTGTTGGGATTATCAGGCAAGAAGAATGCAGATGAGAACTAGAAGAAACGGCAAAACAGAATTAGTACATACATTAAACGGTTCAGGTATTGCAGTTGGAAGAACTTGGATTGCTATACTTGAAAATTATCAGCAGGCAGACGGAAGCGTAATAATTCCAGATGCTTTAAGACCATTTACGGGTTTTGATAAAATAGAGAAGGTTAATTAATGCCATCATCTAAAGACTTTCTTAATATAGTATTAAATAAACTAGAATCTTTAGATGATATTAATTATAAACAGATGATGGGGGAATACATAATCTATTATAACAAAAAAATAACAGCTTATGTATGCGATAATCATCTTTTTATAAAGCCTACTGATAAGGCAAAAACTTTAATAAAGGATTATATATTAAAGCCGCCTTATGAAAATGCTAAAGATATGATATTTATAGAAGATATCAATAAATATGACAATGATTTCTTTGAGTATTTATTCAAAGAGATTTATGATGAGCTTCCTTCTATAAAGAAAAAAGCTAAAAAGTAAAAAATAAATAAAAACATTAAAGTGCAAATCCTAAACAAGGTTTGCACTTTTTTATTGTAATAAATTTTCTAATACACTAAACGCACGGTTAATGAAAGTTTTTTTAATAATTTAAATTAAAAAATTTATTCTACGTGCGGTTGTAGAAAAGCCGCAACAAATAAAAACTTAAAATATATTTTTTACAAGCTTAAAAATTTTCAGTGTATATTGTAACAATAATTTTTTATCAAATTTTTCCCGCGGCTTCGCCAAAGTTGCAAAAAGTGTAAGTACTTTAGCTTTATATGTTTGGAATATGAATAAAATATAAAATAATATTTGTATTTTAGATTAAAAAATGCAGTTCTCCACGAAGCGTATCCGAGCTTGTCGAGGATATAGGTTCTTTGGGTCAACAAAAGAAGCAAAAAGGATATATTTTAGTTTAAAATTAATATTTTATCTTACGTATAAACGAAATTAGTATGATTTAATACTAATTTTATACTTGCACTTTTTGCAACTTTTTGCGGCGGGAAAAAGTTGAATAAAAAAATTGACAAAGTTAAAAATTTTTAGTATATACTTAATAAAAATGCAGTCTTTCACGAAGCGTATCCGAGTTTATCTAGGATATAGCTTCTTTGTGGCAACACCGAGTAGGTGCCTTGCCTACGGCACTCAGAGTGTCGGTAAAAGAACTGGGGGCTCGGGGGCTAATCCCCGAAAATAATAACAATATAATAAAATATTTGAAAGATGTTTTATGGACTGATATAATTTTTTATTCTATCAACTTTTTTAGGACTTCATCGGCAAGCACAGCGTCGGGCTAGTCCCCGCAAATGATTTAATTAACGCAAATATTAGTCTTCTTACCGTGCTTTATAAAAAAGGCTCTACATTTTATTAAATAAAAGTAAAGCCCAAATAAATTTTATTATTAAAAAATTATTCCCAGTATTTTTTCATTCTTTCTTTTAGAGAAGATTTGTATTTTTCAAAATCGGTTATAGGTTCTTTTGCAAGTCCTTCATCACAAGCAGCCTTAGCAACAGCAGGCGATACCCATTCAATAACCCTAGGATCAAAAGGCTTAGGTACTATATAATTTTTACCAAACTCAAAAGTCTTGTTTCCATAGGCTTTGAAAACTTCTTCAGGTACTTTTTCTTTAGCAAGGGCAGCCAATGCTAATGAAGCAGCCATTTTCATTTTCTCTGATATAGCTTTTGCCTTCACATCTAAAGCACCTCTGAATATGAAAGGGAAACCTAATACATTATTAATCTGATTAGGATAATCGCTTCTTCCTGTAGCCATGATTAAATCATCTCTTATAGCTATAGC
>CASEHG010000435.1 GCA_949287565.1 uncultured Brachyspira sp. | reverse complement strand
TTTTATATAAATACTTATTTGAAAATATTGTATTTATGATTCTATAACAATTAATATATATTTATACAATAATATAGATTAACAGGTATTATGAAAATTATATTAAAAAAATATATCTATGATTTTAAAATATTTTCAAGCAATTTATTTTTTTTTCGATATTTATAGAAGCATAATGCTATATTTTACAACTATACTTGCAATAAAATTCATATATTGTTAAAATAAGCGCAAGTAATTCGTATGTAAAGAGTGTTATAATGAGACTTGACTATATAAGACCATTTACAGATGCGTCCAATGAAATATTACAAAATTATATTAAAGACGGTATCAAAATCGGCGATATAACTTTAAAAGGTGATTTTGTAAATGCTTCAGGTATTATAGCTATAGTAGCATTATCAAAAGATATAGTAGGTCATTTCATAATAGATATGGAGTTAGAAACTGCCAAAAAAATAGTTTCTATAATGAATGACAGAGAAATAAAAGATATTGATAAATTATCACTATCTACTTTGCAGGAACTTGTTAATTTAATAGCAGGTCTTGCTGTAACAAAATTAGAAACAGACGGTTATGATGTTGATATATCTCCGCCTGTTATTATGAAAAGCAAAAATTTGGAAGTTTCGATAAGCGATTCGGAATTTCTGCATATAAAACTAGATACCTCTATTGGCGATTTTAATATATTAGTTGCCGTAGAATCAGAAAAGGAGTAAATAAATATGTCTGACATTAATACAAAAGAAGCTGATGGTATAAATGAATTTGGAAAACCATACAAAGTTCTAATCGTAGATGACTCTGCATTTGTTGTTAAACAATTACAGCAAATCTTTGTATCAGAACAATACAATGTAGTCGGCACAGCAGAAAACGGAGAAGAAGGCGTACTTATGTATAAAGAATACAAGCCAGACTTAGTAACTATGGATATTACAATGCCTAAAATGGATGGTATTACTGCATTGACTAAAATAATAGAATACGATAAAAATGCTAAAGTTGTTATGGTTAGTGCTTTAGGTAAAGAAGATATGGTAAAAAAAGCTCTTCTAGCTGGTGCTAAAAACTATATTACTAAACCTTTAGACAGAAAAAAAGTTCTTGAACGTATAAAAATGGTTCTTGCAAAAAAACAATAATAATTTATTGCCTACTTACTTGGAATAATTTATTTTGAACGAGATAAAATTAACCGAACAACAATTTAATCTGTTTAAAGATTTTGTATATAGAGAAAGCGGTATATGTTTTAATGTTATCAATAAAATTATTTTAGAGTCAAGAATAGCTTCTTCTATGAAAGAAAGGAATCTAGAAGTAGTAGAAGATTATTATAAACTTGTTTCTTCAGATAAAGAAGAATTAAAAAAATTTTTAGATAACATTACTACAAATCTTACTAAATTTTTCAGGAATGAGCCGAACTTTAAACTATTAAAAAATTATGTTCTGCCAAAAATAATGAAATACAAAAAACCAGGCGAACAAATAAGAATTTGGAGTGCAGGCTGTTCCACTGGAGAAGAGCCCTACTCTATAGCAATAACTTGTTTGGAAACACCTGGTATAAAAGACAAAGATATAAAAATATTTGCTAGTGATTTATCTCTTAATTCTTTGGTAGCCGCCAAAGAAGGAAGATACGAAGAACATAAGGTAGAAAATGTTCCAAAAGAATATTTAAATAAATATTTTGATAAATTGTCTTCCGGAGAGTACTCTATAAAAAATGATATAAAAAAGTTAATAACTTTTGACTATCATAATTTAAGACATAGAGGAAGTCAATCAAATATGGACGTTATTTTTTGTAGGAATGTTCTTATATACTTTGATAATGAATCTGTTAAGCTTACAGTTAACAGATTTTATGATATATTAAATGAACATGGATTTTTATTTATAGGACATAGTGAATCATTATTCGGACTAGATACAAAATTTAAATTTAACAATATAGATAATTCCATAGTATATACTAAAAATTAGGAGTTTTATTAATGTTTTCAAGAAGAAATGATAATACAGAATCTAATTCTATTATAGGTGAAGGTTCCTTCTTCAAAGGTGAATTTACATTAAATGGCACATTAAGAATAGATGGTTGTTATGAAGGTGAAAAATTAGAAGTAGATAATGTTTTTGTTGGACCTACAGGAAAAGTAAAATCAAATATAAAAACTGTTTCTGCTGTTATAGAAGGAATAATTATTGGAAATATAGAGGCTAAAAATAGAGTAATGCTTATGCCTACAAGCAGAGTGCTTGGCGAAATAAGAACTCCTGAATTAATAATACAAAACGGAGTTATATTGGAAGGATTATGTATAGTATCTCAAGATCCTCTTACTAATCCTAAAGAAACCATTTTAGAATTATATAATAATGGTAATATGGATAATCAAAATTAATTGACGGATTATATTAAATAATAATGCCTTACCTATATAATGTTGAAAAAAAGATTAGCATACATATTATAGTAATAACTTTAATTGCTGCCGTAACTCTAATTGGAGCTGCATATTTATTTACTTCCAACTATATAGAAAAAAAAAGATTGAAATCTATATATGACTATATGGTATCAGAAGATTATAATAATGCCTCCTTTTTATTTAACGATCTATACAGTAAAAGACCTTTAAATAAAAATATATTAATAACAGGCATAGATTTATACTATGATATACTTATAAGATCTGATAAAAAAGAAATAATTGTAAATGCAAGCGAGAATATCATAAGATACGCCAATCAATTATTACTATCTTTCAAATTCATAAAAGACAAAAATATAATACATCAAAGATTAGCTTATAGTTATCAAAGATTAGGTTCGGCATATTATATTGATTCATACAATTCATATATACAAGCAATAAATGAAGGCGATAACAGAACTTCAACTGCCATAGAATTATCTAAAATTTGTTATGAAATAGGATTATTCAAAGATGCTGTAAAATATTTAGAAGATGCTATTGATAGAGAACTAAAAGAGAACAGCGATAAATTTATAAATATGGAATTGTATTATGAACTTGCAAATGCCTATGAGGGAGATAAAGATTATACAAAAGCTATACAAATATTATCCTCTATGGAAAGCTTTAATAATAATAACATACTTGAATCAAAAACCTATTTTAAATTAGGTAATTTATATTACAGACAAGGATTATATAGAGAAAGTGAATTTTTTTACAAAAAGGCATTAGAGATAGATGAAAAAAATCCTGATTTATATTATAGTATAGGGACATTATATTTAGATACTAAAAGAAGAAATGAAGCTATAAAAATGTTTAGAGAAGCTATAAAAATAGATAATTCGTATAAGCCCGCTAGGGATACTTTAAGGAGATTGTAATAAATGTTTAACTGGTTATATAATATGTTCTCAAGCGATATGGGAATAGATTTAGGAACTGCTAATACTCTTGTATATGTAAAGGGAGAAGGTATTGTTTTGGCTGAGCCATCAGTTGTGGCTATAGAAAAAAGCACAGGAAATGTAATAGCAGTTGGAAATGAAGCTAAGCAAATGTTAGGTAAAGTACCTAATTCTATAGCAGCAATAAGACCTATGAGAGACGGAGTTATTGCTGACTTTGAAACTGTTGAAAAGATGATAAGATACTTTATTAATAAAGTACATAATAAAAGAACTTTAGTAAAACCTAGAATAGCTATAGGTATACCTACTGGAATCACAGAGGTAGAAAGAAGAGCTGTAAGAGAAAGCTGCGAACAGGCAGGAGCTAGAACTATATTCTTAATTGAACAAGCAAGAGCTGCAGCCATTGGTGCTGATATGCCTATAAATGAACCTCATGGTAATATGATTATAGAAATAGGCGGAGGTACTACTGAAGTGGCTGTTCTTTCACTTGGAAGTATGGTAAGAAGTGCTTCTATACGTGTAGGCGGTGATGAACTTGATGATGCTATTATCAAATATATGCAAAGAACTCATAACCTATATATCGGTGAAAAAACTGCTGAAGAAATAAAAATCAATATAGGTCATGCTTACAAAGGCGATATATCAAAAACTATGGATATTAGAGGAAGGGATTCTGTATCAGGACTTCCTAAAACTCTTACAATAAACAGTGCTGAAATTAAAGATGCCATAGCTGATATATTAATAGAAATTTTGGAAGCTGTAAAATCTGTACTCAATCAAACACCTCCGGAAATTTCTGCTGATATAGTAGAACGCGGTATTGTTATGAGCGGCGGTACTTCAATGCTTCCTGGTTTTACTGATTTGATATCTATGGAAACAGGAGTTCCTGTAATTCTTGCTGAAAGTCCTCTTACTTGCGTTGCTATAGGATGCGGAAAGTTTATAGAAGAGACTAGAAATTTGAAAAATTACAGAAGATACTCTTAATCGGAAAAATAATAAAAATTTTATTAATATAGCCGATATTCATATACGTGAAACTTTTTATAAAACATAAATTATTAACATTATATATTCTGCTTAATCTTGTAGCAGGAATGCTAATGGTGCTAAATAGAAGTAATTTTGTATTTAATTTACAGTCTATTTATGCACTTGGAGTATACCCTATTCAAAGTGCAACAAAAAGCGTATCAAGAGCTTTTGTATACCTTTATACTAGCATAACAGATATATTTACACTTCAAAGTCAGGTACAGGTATTAAGAGATAGAATAGCTGAATTAAGCGGTGCCGCATTGGAATATGAGCAATTAAGTGCTGAAAATGAAAGACTTAGAGCATTATTAAATGAAGCTCCTACAGATGAATACCCTTTAGAATATGCTGAAATAGTTTCTAAAGACCCTCAAAATTTCTACACTACCATTGTTATAAATAAAGGAAGTGCACATGGTATAGTAGTAGGAATGCCTGTTATATCTTATCAAAACGGATATAAAGGATTAGTAGGAAAGGTGGTTGAAGTAAGAAGATACAACAGCAGAATATTATCTTTAGTTGACCAAAGATCTCAAATATCTGTAATGCTTGAAAGTTCAAGAACTACAGGAATAATGGTTGGACAAAGCCCTAAATCTACACAAACACATTTGCAGTATATAGATTTGCAGATGGATGTTGAAGAAGGGGAAAGAGTTGTTACAAGCGGTATGGGAGGAGTATTTCCTAAAGGTATATTAGTAGGTACTATATTCAAAGTTGAAAAGAAAAATTACGGACTTTTCCACGATTTATATGTAGAGCCTGCTGTAAACTTCTCAACTTTAGAGAATGTTTATGTAATAAAAAAGATACCGGATCAGGAAATCATTATGCTTGCTAATGAAGAAGATGATAACGGAGATGCAAAATGAAAAGAATAGTAACAGTAATCATTACAACTCTGATTTTACTTCTTATACAATCATCTCCTGCTTATGATTTAATAAGAGTGGCATTAGGTGCTAAACCTGATTTGCTTTTGATTTTTTTAACATTCATAGCATTTAGATACGGATCATTTGACGGAGTAATATATGGTTTTATTATAGGGCTTTTGCAAGATATTGTATCAAGCGGAACATTTGGTTCTTATGCCATAATATTTCTTAATATTGGTTTCTTTGTTGGTTTTTTCAATACAAGAATATTTATAAAGCAAATTGCTGCCGGAATATTTGTAACTTTAGTAGGCTATTTAATAAAAATTATAGCATTATTTTTGGTAACTTCTATATATTCAGATCTTTCAAATGTTGCTGTATTGATAAGATCAGAATTACTTGTAGGACTTCCACTTACAGTTATACTATCTTCACCAGCATTCATATTATTTGAAAAAGTTGCTCCTTTAATTTACGATAAACAAAAAATACATGTTGATGATAGTACTAAGGAATATACTTAATAAAATATGGCAAACTCTGAAATAGAAATAAAAGCATATATAAAAGATTTTGACTCTGTTTTAAATTTTCTTAAAGATAATGCTAAGTTCAAAAAAAAATATTTCAAAAAAGATATTTACTATGCTAAAGAAGAAAGCATAAAAAAAGAAAATATAAAAACAAGCGACTGCATAAGACTTAGAATAGAACATGGCGGATATACTTTCTGCACAAAAGAAAGAACTTTAATTGATGGTGTGGAAGTAAATGAAGAAATAGAAGTTAAAGTCAGCAAGAAAAAAGCAAGATTTATAATTAACTTTTTATCAAAGCTTCAGAAATATAAGGAATTTGTAAAAAAAGAAAAAAAAGGTTATGCATTTATATATAAAAATGCTTTAGTAGAAATTTCAAAAATAAAAAATTTAGATAACTTTATAGAAATAGAATTTTTAAATTCAAATGAAACTGTTGAAAATCAGATACTTCAATTAAAATCCATATTAAATGAAATAGGAATAGATGAAAGCTGTATAGAAACAGAACCTTATATCAATCTACTTTCAAGAAAAAATTAACTTAATAATTTTTAATTCTATTGAAAAAATGAAGTTTTCATATATAATTCCAACTTATTCTATAATAAATGGAAATTTTATGAAAAAAGTATTACATATTATTTTATTTATTCTATTTGCTTTACCTATTTACTCTCAAAATACAGAAAATGAAAATTCTCTAGAAAATAAGATGAATAATTATAAAGAAAAAGTAAAAGTAAAGTGGAGATATAATCCTCTTAGAATATATGAAACTGATAGATATTTTTCTCAATGGCTTGATCCTGATAATTATAACAGCAGT
>CASEHG010000434.1 GCA_949287565.1 uncultured Brachyspira sp. | reverse complement strand
TTTATATCATCATTAATAATATAGCTTTTAATATTTTTTCTGTCATCAATGGATATTATCAAATATCTTATAAATAAAAGTTCAAATAAAAATAACATTCTAAAATCATATTTTTTAATACCTAAAAATGGGATTATATCTATAAGAAAATTACCTGTTTTAATTTTTTCTTTATATCCATTTGAAATAGTATTTAAACTATCATTAATCTGATTATCATCAGGAAAAATATAATCTTTTAAATTGAGATGTTTAACATAAGAATTAAGGAATAAATATATAGAACTATTTTCAGATAAATCCATATCTTTTAAATAATATGCTAATAAATTAATAAAAGAACATTTAATATCATCATTAAAATATAATAATTTTAAATTCCTTAAAGATATTCTAAATAACATTAGTTTATTATTTAGTATTATAGAATTAATTTTATTCATAAACATCTCTTGCAAAACATATTATAATTAATAATAGCATAAAAATATAAACAAATCAAGTATTAACATATATTTTTATAAATTATAATTCTATTACATATAAGTTTGTTAATCATGTATTTAAATCAATCATTATTATTTTATATATTTTCATTAAAGTAAAAATCACAGCAAATAAAAAACCCGTAAGAGTTATTATAACTCCTACGGATTTTTATTTATTCACTTTTATTAATTACTTAATTAAGCACCTAAAACACCGCTGATTAAGAATGCTGTAGCGAAAGAAACAATAGCGTAAAGTTCTGGGAATACAGCAACGATGATAGTGTTACCGAATACGTCATAACCATTACCTATAGCTTCAACACCGTTAGCACAAACTTTACCTTGGAATATAGCTGAAACCATACAAGCTAAACCAACAGCGATACCAGCACCTAATATAGCAGCACCTTGGAATATGCTTATGTCAGCTGTTAGATAAGGCTGCATAATGAAGAAAGCTGCGAAACCATAAAGACCTTGTGTACCAGGTAAGGCACTTAAAACAAGACAGCTACCGAAAGCATCTTTGTTTTTCTTTAAAGCACCAACTGTAGTCATAGCAGAAATAGAAGTACCAACTGCACTACCAATACCAGACATACCTACCATTAATCCTGCACCTAAATATCCTAATAAAAGTGCTGTGTTCATTGTAAAACCCATAATAAAATCTCCTTTTTTAGATTATTTTCTTTTTAATTATTTTTTATATAAACTAATTAAGCCGCTTTTTTGAGAGGCTTATACTCTTTTCCGCCGCCTTCAAAACCAACGTTATTGTAGAACTCTACAAATGTTAATCTCAAAGGGTGTACCAAAGCACCAAGTATGTTTAGTAAGAAGATGGCAATATGTCCTACTACAAGGAATACAACCATTATCACTACACCAACACCAGGAATAGCTTTGAAACTCATACCTATCTGATTTATTACCAATGCCAATATAGAACCAGATGCACCTAAAGCAAACAAACGTATATAAGAAAGTGTATCACCCATTATACCAGTTGCCGCAAAATAAACCCCAAGTATAGAGTTTAATACATCAGGCTTCTTACCAACATTAGAAAGTATTACTAAGAATACCAAACCAACAGCTATTAAAGCATAATATACAGTGCTGAATTGTTTGATAACTTCCATTTTCTGCATATCGCCCAAGAACCATAAAACAAGTCCCGGTATGAATAGAAGTTTACCTATAGCACCAAGTATATCGCCTATAGGGCTAGTTTTAATCCTGTCTATAACGCCTACCAATAAAGCGAAACATATATGAAGTACGCCTATAAGTAATGCTGTATTAAATGGAGTTAAGAACCAATTTTCTTTTAAGTCTGTAATTATTAAATACTTACTTAAAGTAGCAAATAAAGGTATTTGTGTATTTGAAGGTATGCTTACACCAAAAAAACTTCCTCCATTTATAACACCCATAATAGTAGTACATATACCTAATGTTAAAGCAAGTATGCCTACTCCTCTTAATTGTCCTTTTAATACTGTAAACAAGCCTATTAAAGCTACTATAGTTAATACTATACCATAACCTGAATCACCGAAACAATAAGCGAAGAATAATGGATAGAAAACTGCTATCATAGGAGTTAAATCTATCTCGAAATAATTCGGTAATTGGAATAATTTTGTAATAAGCTCATAAGCACCTGAATACTTATTATTTTTAAGCTCAACAGGAACTCTATCATCTCTTGAAGGATCTTCCATTATATAAGCTATTTTTTTACTGTCGAGTAAAGACTTCACTTCGCTTTCTTTATCTTTAGGAACATAAGCCTCTACATAAAGGATTTTTCCTTCAGTGCCTTCGCTAGCTACAAAGCTTTCTTTAGCTTCTTCAAAATGATTAGATATATTAAGATTATCTATTTCTTTATTAATAGCTTCTATAAATACCTGATTTTTTATAATCTCAGTATCATTATTTTCTATTTCTTTATCAAGCTTAGCTATTTTCTCATTTATTTCACTATAAGAAAGAGAAGGCATATTAACTATATCGAAAGGAATTGTTTCTTCACTGCCGTCTTTTTTGAAAGCAACAAAATAAACTTTTCCAGCTTCCTCTTTGATAGAATAAGTAAATATATCCTTAACTTCAGAGAAATTATAGTCATTATACTCTTTAGCATTTGCACTGTAGAATAGAACATTATAGCCTGTTTTTTCTTTTAAGCCATTAACTTTATCAAAGCTAAAATCCCCGAAAGGAGCTATAACAGATAATTCTTTTTTAAGCATATCTCTTTCAGCTTTCAATTTATCAGAAGCCTGAGAAGTAGATATAACATTTTCTATAACTTCATTAGCTTTTTTTGACAAATTATCAGCTTTCACATTAGAAACATCTTTTTTAGCCTTTTTAGCATCAGCCAAAGCATTATTAATAATATTTTTAGCTCTTAAAGCATCATTTTTCTTACTTGAAATATTCTCTATATTTTCAGATGAAACACCATTAGCAATTTCAATATGCACAAGTCCAAGTGATGCCAAATCGCTTAAAGTTTTTTCCCTATCCTCATGAAAGACAAAGAGAGAGAGTTTCTTCATTTTTCTAATCATAAAGACGCCTCCTTAGCTCTGTTTCTTTCTTTTACTATCTTTTGAGAAGACTTACTTAAATTATCCTCGTCTTCCATATACCTTTTAATCTTGATTATAGCTGTTTTATACTCAGGAATCTGTACTTTCTCATAAAGGTTAACTTTCTGAGTAGTTTTTTTCCTAGCATAAGCCAAAGCATTTAATCTAGCCTCAGTCATTTCAATTTTTACCTGAATAGTCATAAGGCGTTCAAACATACTTATGGCAAGTCTTATCCAAGAAGGCATATTAAAGAGGCTGACATTTTCAATAGCAAAATCTATATTAGAAAGTATATTCACTTTAACACCGGCAATATTTTTAAGCTCGGAATTAATTTTCTTGATTTTTACTATCTCAGGAAATTCAGTCCAAAAACCATTGTAGTTTTGATTTTCTTTAACTAACTTTTGGTATTCTTCTTTAAGTAATTCAATCTCAGTGGTAATCTTTCTCACCTCAAGACGAAGAGCTGCCTCTTTACTTTTTAAAGTAGGCAATGCTTTCTCACGTATAGAAAGCTGACGTCTTAGGTTTTGAAGAGCCGTTTTATTGTATTGAAACTTTAATGCCATATTTTGTACCTACTTTATTAAAAATTAGTTGTTAGTCCATTTACCATATTTTTCTACAAGTGATTCTTTTACACCTACTTCTGCTTTACTGAAGTATTTACCCATCAATTCCCAACCAGTTTCTAACATCTCATCAATTTTTATGTTAATGTCTATTGCTAATAATCTTTCAGAATATTCAGCAGCATATTTCAAACATCTTTCATCGTACTCAGTCAAGTCGAATCCGTTTTCTTTTTTCATTTTAGCATTAGCAGCATCTGAATAAAGACGTACTAAAGTGTTCATTACAGCAGGGTGATCTTCTCTAGTTTTCTTACCTATAACCAACTGTTTCAAACGTGAAAGACTTCTGAATGGGTCAATGATTGTTTTACCTATATCAGAGTCACGTCTTAAGTAAAGCTGACCTTCAGTGATGTAACCAGTGTTGTCTGGTACAGCATGTGTAATATCACCTTCGTTAAGAGTAGTAACAGCAATAATAGTAATAGATCCGCCATCTGGGAACTGAGCTGCTTTCTCATATATTTTAGCAAGGTCTGAATATAAAGAACCTGGCATAGAGTCTTTAGAAGGAATTTGGTCCATCTTGTTAGATACGATAGCCAAAGCGTCTGCATAAAGTGTCATGTCTGTAAGAAGAACAAGAACTTTCTGCTTATGCTCAACTGCGAAATATTCAGCAGCTGTACAAGCCATATCAGGTATCAAAAGTCTTTCTACTGGAGGGTCATCAGTAGTATTGATGAAACATATGATTTTATCTAATGCTCCAGCTTCAGTAAATGTATTTTTGAATGATAAGTAGTCATCGTTAGAAAGTCCCATACCTCCAAGAATGATCTTATCAGCTTCAGCTCTCAAAGCAACCTGTGCAAGTACTGCGTTATAAGGCTGGTCTGGGTCTGCGAAGAATGGTATTTTCTGTCCTGTAACGAGTGTATTGTTAAGGTCGATTCCAGCAATACCAGTAGCGATAAGTTCGGAAGGCTGTTTTCTTCTAACAGGGTTTACAGAAGGTCCTCCGATTTCTACTTCCTTACCTTCAATTTCTGCACCTCCGTCAATAGGCTCACCATAAGCATTGAAGAATCTTCCTGCAAGAAGTTCGCTTACTTTAAGTCTAGGAGGTCTGCCTAAGAATACAACTTCAGCGTTAGTAGGTATACCTTCAGTACCTTGGAAAACCTGAAGTGTAACAATATCTCCAATCATTTTTACAACCTGAGCAGGTCTGCCGGCTACTAGAGCCATCTCATCGTTACCAACATTTTCTGCTCTTAATGATACAGTTGCTTTAGTGATCTGTACTAATTTTGTATATACTTTTTGAAATGCTTTAGGCATGTGTTATACTCCTTTCAGCAAATATTGATTCCATCTCAGCTGTGTATTTTTTGTGATCATCAGACTGATATACAGAATAGTTCATCTGTTTGAATGCGTTAATAAGTCTTTTGAAATAAGTACCTACTTCGCTGTAATCATCAAATCTGTAATCAGCTTCTACAACTTTCATAACTTGATTTAATAATTCTTTTTGTCTTTCTATAGGACAGTTCTTATCTACTTTATCGAAAGCATCTTGCTGTAAGATAACGAAGTCTATAAGTTCTGCTTTCCATAAACGCTGATGGTATTCAAGAGGTACTGCGTCGTCACCAAGAATGCTTATTTGGTCATTAGCTTCTTGTCCTCTTCTAGCAATATCTTTTGCTTTAGTTACTTTATCAGCCCAGCCTTTTTCTATATTAATATCTGAGAATTCTATGAACTCTGGATATTCAATATATTTAGAATAAGAATCTAATGGGTCAACAGCAGGATATCTCTTACTATCAGCACGTTTTTGTGATAAAGCGTAGAAACATCTAGCAGCTTTACGAGTAGATTCTGTTACTGGCTCTTTCAAGTTACCGCCTGCAGGAGATACTGTACCTATGAATGTAATAGAACCTGTTTCTCCATTATTTAAGTATACGAAACCTGCTCTAGCATAGAAACTAGAAATAATAGCCGGCAAGTCGATAGGGAATGCATCCGGTCCTGGCAACTCTTCAAGTCTGTTAGACATCTCTCTTAAAGCCTGTGCCCAACGAGAAGTAGAGTCAGCAAGAAGAAGAACTTTAAGTCCCATTGATCTGTAATATTCAGCTATAGTCATACCTACATAAACTGAAGCTTCACGGGCAGCAACCGGCATGTTAGAAGTGTTACAGATGATTGTTGTTCTTTCCATCAAACTTCTTCCTGTTCTAGGGTCTATAAGTTCTGGGAATTCTGTAAATATTTCTACTACCTCATTAGCTCTCTCACCGCAAGCTGTCATTATGATTAAGTCAGCATTTGCATTAGTAGCTAAAGCGTGCTGTAATACTGTTTTACCTGCTCCGAATGGTCCCGGAATAAATCCTGTACCGCCTTCAGTAATAGGGTTAAATGTATCTATAGTTCTTACACCTGTTTCTAATAGTTTGAAAGGTCTTGGCTTTTCTTTATATGCTTTAATAGTAAGTTTTACAGGCCAAGTCTGTATCATTGTTACATTTACTTTTTCACCATTAGCTGATTTGATTACAGCTAGTGTATCTTGTAAATGATAAGTGCCTGCTGAAGCAACGCTTTCAACAACACCTTTGCCTTCAAATTTGAAAGGAACCATTATTTTATGGTCAATCCAACCTTCTTTAACAGCACCAATCCAATCTCCAGCTTGTACTTCCTCTCCTACTTTAGCTATCGGAGTAAAGTCATAAGTTGATTCTTTATCTTCAGAAAGATCATTATATTTACCTCTTTCTAAGAATACACCTTGTAATTTGTCAAGGTCATTTTGAAGTCCGTCAAAGTTTTTACCTAAAAGTCCAGGTCCTAATTCAATCTCTAACATTGAACCAGTAAACTCTACGGCATCACCTAATTTTACACCCCTAGTAGATTCAAATACCTGAGCACTAGCACTAGTACCTGATATTTTAATAACCTCAGCCATAAGTTTCGCATTACCGCAAGATACATAACATATCTCGTTTTGTGAAACAGGACCGTCTACCTCTATTGAAATTAGGTTTGATATAATAGCAGTTACTTTACCTTTAGTCATTTCTATCTCCTAATTAATTATACATACATTACATAGCAGACGCTTTTTCTTTTAATGAACCTATTAGCGTCTCCAAATGTTTTTTACCTTCCTCTTCATTTCTTCCATTTATACTAACAGCATAAGTAAGATTTATATAATAAGCAAAAACATTATCTGTTGTGAAAGATTTTATAGATGTAAGTTTCTCTAAAAATTCTCTTACTAAAGAACACTCTATATTGTCCATATTATATGGATCTGCTTTATCTGATGAATTGAATGTTTCAACAATAGTATTAATGTATGGTATCTCTCTGCCTACTCCAAAATCTGAAGCTGTAGATTTTGTTAATGCAGATATTAAAGAATAATCTCCTATAAGTTCTTTTGATATCTCATCGCTGCTGAAACCTAAAGCTCTTCCATTTAAGGCAGCAAGAACGTTCTTCATATCTCTCATAAATAAAGCATAATTTTTTATAAATGAATTACCGCTTTGTATCATCTCTTCATAATACAAATTTAAAAGAGTATTTTCTATATGTCTTGCATTTTCCCATTCAATATTCTTATTATCTTCTAAAAATTTGCTCATATATAATGGTAAATTTGATATGCTAGAATATTTCTGCATTTCTTCTTTGCTGAATATTGATGGTTCTATATGTTCTATATAAGGAGTAAATAATCCCTTTTGTTTTGCTATAGCACTTACTAAATTTTTATTATCATTTTGATAAATTAAATACTTAAAAAATTTAGCATCTTTAGCACTTAAACTAGATAATATGCTTTGAGTAATTTCATTAATATCATACTTAGCCTTAGCATCTGAAAGTTTAACTTCGGGAAGACCTGAGATAAGATAATAATATGATCCCATACTCACTCCTCTTATTTAGTAAATATTACTTCTTCCGTTTTTGCTTTAATATAATCACTGAAGAACTCTACGAAATCTTCATCTGTAAATTGAAGTTGATAATTTCCGCCTTCAGGAACGATTTTGAAACCGTTAGATAATTTCTTATCAAAATTAATAGTAGCATTATTTATAGCACTTTTTATAGATTTCTCGAAAGATGAATCTATATCAGCTTTCTTTGATTCTGGGAAATATACTGTTACATCTGAATTGCTTGAAGCGATATCCCATTTTTTTACTACTTCAAGAATCAAATCTTTTAAGAATGAAGTATCTGCAAAAGCTCCTTTAAGTCCGTCTTCTAATACTTTAGCAGTTACTAAATCCTTTATTCTTTGTTTTAAAGCACTGATTGACTGCTCGCCTGCCATACGAACATCTGTTATTGTATTTTTCTTTAGCTCTTCTGACTTTCTTTCTGCCTCTTTTATAATTTCTTCTGATTTTGCTTCTGCTTCTTTTATAATTCTGTCAGCTTCGCTTTTAGCATTTGAGATTATTTCATCAGCTTTTTTGTTGGATTTTTCAACACCATCTTGATATATACGTTCAAGAAGGGAGTCTAATTTTTTCTCTTCAGCCATAATAACTCCTTGACTTTTTTATAAATTGATTTATAGAAATTTTAAAAATTTTCTCCAAAAACACTATTTTACTAGTTTATCAATATTTTTAAAAAAATCAAGCAAAATACATAAAATAATTATATAGATTATTTTTTCAACAGGGGTATTTCAAGTATTAATATTTTATAATATTGGAACATATTTTGAGAAATAAAACAAAATAAAATAACAATTAATACAAAATAAAAAACTATTAAAAAATTAAATAATATTTATAGTACAAATTTAGATATCATTATCACTATTTTGTACAATAGATATTAAAGATATATAAAAACAAATATTAAAGCATATACTATTTTAAAAGATTAATTAATAGCAATTAAATATTTTGATAAATTGTATAAATTAATTTTGAAATTTATTTAGAACCCCGCCCTTTAAGAATTGATAACTTATTTTTTTATTAGAACTTTATTAAGACTTGAAAACTTACATTATAATTTTTAGCACCCGCCCAAGTTTTTATTATATTTAAAATCCATTTAACGCACGGTAAGCAAAATTTATAATATAATAAAAATTGAATTGCAAATAAATTTATATTTTTAGTTTCATTCTCCGTGCGGTAATTAGGCATCAAATTTAAATAACACTAGGGTGGGCATCTAAAAAATTATAATTAAATTATAAAGAAGTAAGAAATTAATATTTCAAAATAAATTAAAAAGCATAGAGGGTGGGGATTTATAATATTTTTAAAATTTAATTAGATTAGCCCGCCCTTTAGGTTTTCTGCTTTAATTTGCAATTATAACTTTTTTAATCTCTGAAATCATCATCTATAATTAATACACCCGCCCAAGTTTTTGTTAGAGTTAATATCTATTCAACGCACGGTTAATTTTATATTATTATATAATAAAATTAGAATTGTAAATTCATTATGATTATGAATCTGCTTAACGTGCGGTGAGTAAGATTAATAATTTAGTTTTATTCAACTACTCCAATATATGGAAGATTTCTATATTTCTGAGCATAGTCAATTCCGTATCCTACAACAAACTCATCTTCTATATCAAAACCATTATAATCTATCTTTATATCAACTTTTCTTCTTGAAGGTTTATTTAAAAGTGTGCATATTTTTAGAGAAGCAATATTTCTAGTTTTTAATACCTCACATATTTTCTCTAAAGTATATCCTGTATCTATTATATCTTCTACTATAATAACATCTCTTCCTGTGAGAGGTATATCAACATCTTTAAGTATTTTAATTTCAGAACCTATTTTATTATTTCCATAGCTTGATACTATCATGAAATCAATTTCTACAGGTACATCAATATATCTTGATAAATCAGCAATGAATATAAAAGAACCTTTTAAAAGTCCTATTATGCATGGTATGTTTTCTTTATCTTTAAGATCATTAGAGATTTGCTCTGCTAATTCTTTAACTTTCTTATTTATATCTTCTTCAGATATAAGTACTTTTGATATATGCTCATCCTTTCTCATAAATTATTCCTTAATTTTTTTATATATTATCGTTATTATCGTATAAAATAATGTTTAATTAAAAATAAAAAATATATTTTAAGATTAGAATTATTATATTAAAAGAAATTAAATTATTTGATTTTTATAAATTGATGAGATGAAAAATATTAAATCAAACTTTATATAATTAAAAAAGCCGACAGATAAAATATTTTATCCATCGGCTTTGTTTTATATTAAAAGCTTAAATTAATTAGCTTTTTTAGCTTCTATAGCTTTCGCTAATTCTTCAGCTAATAGAGGAAGTACTTTGTTAACATCACCTACTATACCCAAATCAGCGATTCCAAACATTGGAGCATCTTTATCTTTGTTTATAGCAATAATGTATTCAGATTCTTCCATACCAGCCATGTGCTGAATAGCACCAGAAATACCGCAAGCGAAGTATATATTAGGTCTTACTGTTTTACCTGTTTGACCTACTTGTCTAGACTGCTCTATGTATCCAGCATCTACAGCAGCTCTTGAACCAGAAACGATAGCACCGATTTTAGAAGCTACAGCCTCAAGATTCTTGAAGTTTTCTTTAGAACCTACGCCTCTACCGCCAGATACCAATATCTTAGCTTCTGTAATATCAATTTTCTTAGTAGTTTCTTTTACAACATCTAAGATTTTAACTTTCATTTTAGAAGTATCTATAGTTAAAGGTAATACTTCAACTTCACCTTTTCTTCCTTCTTCTTTAGGAAGTTTCTGCATTACTCCAGGTCTTACAGTAGCCATTTGAGGTCTGTGATCAGGACAAACGATTGTAGCCATTAAGTTTCCGCCGAATGCTGGTCTTGTCATTCCGAAAACACCAGTTTCATCATCTATATCTAATTTAGTACAGTCAGCAGTAAGTCCTGTAGACAATCTTGAAGATAATCTAGGAGCTAAGTCTCTTCCTAAAGTTGTAGCACCTAATAATGCTATTTCAGGTTTTGTAGCATCCATTATTGCTTTTAAAGCCTGAGTATAAGCTTCAGTATCATATTGTTTTAAATGTTCATTATCTACTATTACTACTTTATCAGCACCATATTCTATTAAAGTTTTAGCTAAACCCTCTACTTGATAACCTATTAAAGCTACAGTTACAGGTGATTTTAATTTAGCTGCAAGTTTTTTTGCTTCTCCAATTAATTCTAAAGCTACGTTTTGAATTACACCGTCTCTTTGTTCAGCAAATACTAATATTCCTTTATAATCACTTAAATTCATTATCTATCTCCTTTTTCTAAGGTTCTTTTGTTAATTAAAAATTAAATAACAAATTTTTCTTTTAATTTTTCAATTATGATATTAACAGCTTCTTTTGTATCAACTTCAAATACTTTACCGGCTTGTTTAGCTCCTTTAGTAAATGATTTTTTAACTTTTGTAGGAGAACCAGTAAGACCTATTAAAGAAGGATCTATTTTAATAGTTTCAGAAGACCAAATTTCAATTTCTTTATCATAAGCTTCAACGATACCTTTAACTCTCATGTATCTTGGGCTATTAGCTTCTGATAATACAGTTATTAAAGCTGGTAATTGAACATTTAATAAATAATATCCATCTTCTACCATTCTTTTTACAGTTAATGATTTATCAGCTTCATTATATTGTATTTCTTTAGCATAAGAAATTTGAGGTATTTGTAAATGTTCAGCTGTTTGAGGTCCAACTTGAGCAGTATCACCGTCTATAGCTTGTCTACCTGAAATAATAACATCATATTCTAAAGTTTTTAAAGCAGCTGCTAATGTATTAGAAGTAGCTAAAGTATCAGCACCGCCGAATTTTCTATCTGTTATAAGAATAGCTCTGTCTGCTCCCATAGCATAAGCTTCTCTTAATATAGCTTCAGCTTGAGGAGGTCCCATAGTTATTACAGTTACATGAGCACCATATTTATCTTTTAATTTTAAAGCTTCTTCTAAACCTGCTTTATCATCTGGGTTCATTATACTAGGAACACCATCTCTTATTAATGTACCTTTTACAGGGTCTAGTTTAATCTCTGTTGTATCTGGAACCTGTTTTACACAAACTACTATTTTCATTTATATTCCTCCATAAATTTTATTTACTATAATTGGCTTATTTTAAAAGGCTTCCTGCTATTACCATTCTTTGAACTTCAGATGTACCTTCATAGATTTCAGTAATCTTAGCATCTCTCATCATTCTTTCAACAGGATATTCTCTAGTGTATCCATAACCACCATGAAGCTGAACAGCTTTAGTTGTTACTTCCATTGCAGTTTCTGCAGCGAATAATTTAGCTCTTGCAGCATCTACAGAATATGGAAGATGGTTGCTTTCTCTCCAAGCAGCTTTGTAAACAAGAAGTCTTGCAGCTTCTACTTTTACTTCAAGGTTAGCTAATTGGAATTGAGTATTTTGGAAATTAGCTATTGTTCTTCCGAACTGTTTTCTTTCTTTTACATAAGCAACAGTTTCATCAAGTGCGCCTTGAGCAATACCTAATGCTTGAGAAGCAATTCCTATTCTTCCTCCGTCAAGAGTCATCATAGCAATTTTAAATCCTTTTCCTAATTCTCCTAATAGGTTGTCTTTAGGTATTCTTGCATTTTCAAATATTAATTCGCAAGTAGCAGAACCTCTAATACCTAATTTTTTCTCTTTTTTACCAACACTAAATCCAGGAGTTGTTGATTCTACTATAAATGCAGAAATTCCTTTTAATCCTTTTGATTTATCTGTCATAGCGAATATAACATATACATTAGCATATCCTGAATTTGTTATGAATATTTTTGAACCATTGATTACCCATTCCTGAGTAGCTTCATCTAATACAGCTACAGTTTGCTGTCCAGCTGCATCTGTACCAGCATTTGGTTCAGTAAGTCCGAATGCTCCAAGCCATTCACCGCTAGCCAATTTAGGAACATATTTTTGTTTTTGAGCATCTGTACCGAATTGTAATATAGGCCAAGTTCCAAGAGAAGTGTGAGCAGAAAGAATAACACCAGTAGTACCGCAAACTCTTGATAATTCTTCAACAGCCATAGCGTACATTAAATTATCTCCGCCAGCTCCGCCGTATTCCTTAGGAATAGGTATACCCATAAGTCCGATTTCAGCCATTTTCTTAACAGTTTCAACAGGAAATCTTTCTTCCTCGTCAATATCTGTTGCTAAAGGTTTTACCTCTTTTTCAGCAAATTCTCTGATCATTTGTCTGAAAAGTTCATGTGTTTTAGGCAAATTAAATTCCATTCTAGTCCTCCTGATAATATCTTTATCAAATTTTTTTTTAATTTATAATAAATTTAACAATTGTCATTTTTTCATAATAGTTGCTTTTCCGCTTAAAACAACTTTGCCTTCTTGATTTGTACAAGTAGTAGAAAGAATTACTCTGTTCTTTTCAGGAATAAGTTCTATAATTTCAGCAGTAGCTGTGATTGTATCTCCGAAATATACAGGTGCTGTGAATTTTAATTCTTGTCCCATATAAATACTTCCTTCACCTGGAAGTTTTGTTCCTAAAACTGCAGATACAAGTCCGGCAGTAAGCATTCCATGAGCTATTCTATGTTTAAACATAGTTTGCTGAGCATGAACTTCATTCAAATGAGCTGGGTTTGTATCAAGTGTAATTCCTGCATATAAAATTACATCTGTTTCTGTTATAGTTTTAGTAATTTCTGCTTTCATACCAACTTTTAATTCTTCAAATTTCATAATTATTGCTCCTAAAAAATATTTTTATAAATATAAAGTATATATAAAGTTCGGCAAAATCTCTTTATCAGATATTCTGCCGAAAAATATTTAATTTTTTTATATTATAATATTATACAATACCAAAGATTGAATAAAGTACAATACAAATAGCAACTGTTATTACAGGAATTATAGCAGTACACATTGCAATATCTCCATAAGATTCTCTGTGAGTCATACCAGTAACTGCAAGAACTGTGATAACCGCACCATTGTGAGGCATAGTATCCAAACCGCCGCAAGCCATAGAAGCTATTCTGTGAAGAACTTGAGGGTCTATATTAGCAGCTAAAGCATCTTTTAAATATACATCAGCAAGAGCTTCAAGAGCTATACTTAATCCGCCTGATGCTGAACCTGTTATACCAGCAAGTGCAGATACTGAAATAGCTTCTGATACAAGAGGGTTAGAAGAAAGTCCTAATAAAGCACCTTTTACAACAGCAAATGCAGCCATTGCAGCTATAACACTTCCATAACCAACCTCAGAAGCAGTATTCATTACAGCAAGGAATGATCCTGATACCCCGTCAGTAAGAGTTTTAATAACGTTTTTCATTCTTTTTAAGTTAAGAAGAATTGCAGCTATTATAGAAATTACTAATGAAACAATTAAACTCCAGTTTCCTACAACTTTTGAAGATTCTGTTCCGTAACTTTCAAGATAAGAAAGATCTAATTTAGGGAATACAAATTTAGAAGCGATAATTCCTACAATTATAACTAGCAATATAGGAAGAACTGCAATTATGAACGGAGGTATATTTTTTGAATTTTCTCCTGTATTATCAATGGCAGGTTCATTTTGATGTACTCCGTATCCTTCGCCTTTAGCCATAGCTTTTTTTGCTCTTCTTTGAAGCCATATAACCCCGCTTGTTCCCATTAATATAGCCCCGATTATTCCAAGAATAGGAGCTGCATAAGCATCAGTTCCGAAATACTGCATAGGAATAGCATTCTGAATCTGAGGTGTTCCTGGTAAGGCTGTCATTGTGAAAGTAAAAGCTCCTGCAGCAATTGATCCGGGAATAAATCTTTTAGGTATTCCTGCTTCTCTGAATAAAGCTGCTGCAACAGGATAAATAGCAAAAGCTACTACAAATAAAGATACTCCGCCGTAAGTAAGTATAGCACAAGCAAGAACTATAGCAAGTATAGCTTTTTCTTTACCAAATTTTTCACAAACAAAATATGAAATACTTCTTGCTGAACCAGTGTCATCCATTACTTTACCAAATATAGCTCCAAGCAAGAAAATAGGGAAATAAGTTCTTACATATCCTGCCAAACTGTTCATAAAAGTTTCTGTATATGTAGCTAAAACATGAATATTTCCGCTGTCAATACCGCCCATTATTGCTGCTAAACAAGCAAGAATAGGTGCTATGATTAAAACCGAAAATCCCCTATACGCTAAATACATCAAAAGTATCAGCGATAATACAATACCAATTGTTCCAAATACCATATAAATGTCTCCTTTTAATTAATTATATTTCTTAAAATACTAATCCCATTTTTTTATCAATAAATATTTTTGAATCCATTTTCTTCAAGTCATCAGCTACAATAGGCTTGAATTCCATTTGATCCAATATGTCTTTTTGAAGATCTACACCAGGAGCTATTTCTATAAGTTTTAATCCTTCTTTAACAAGAGTGAAAACAGCTCTTTCAGTTACATAAGTAACTTTTTTATTGTTTTTATTAGCAATATTACCGCTGAATGTAACTTGTTCTACATCTTTAACAAATTTCTTAACTTTTCCTTCCTGAAGAATTCTAAGCTCACCATTTTCTACGCCTATTTTTAATCCTCCAGTTGTGAAAGTTCCTAAAAATACTACTTCTTTTGCATTTTGTGTTATATTGATAAATCCGCCGCAGCCTGCAATCTTTGGTCCGAATTTAGAAACATTAATATTTCCATATTGGTCGCATTGAGCAAGCCCTAAAAACGCCATATCCAATCCTCCTCCGTCATAGAAGTCAAATTGATACGGCTGATCAACTATTGCTGTTGCATTAAATGTAGCACCAAAGCTGCCCCCCCCCATAGGTGTTCCGCCTATTGCTCCGGGCTCAACGGTAGGTGTGAAGTATTCTTCCTGACCTTCTTCATTTACTACCATAGATATAACTTCAGGCATTCCTATGCCGTAGTTTAATATTTTTTTGCTTCTATCTAAAAGCATTGCACATCTTCTTGCAATGATTTTTCTTTCATCAAGTTTTACTTCTTTAAGACTTCCTTCTACAACGAAGTTATTTTTAACATATCCCACATTATAATATTCTCCGAAAGTCTGCATATGATTTTCAGGATTTTCAGCTACAACCACATAATCTACTAAAATTCCTGGAATTTTTACTTCTTTTGGAGGTATGCTTCCTCTTTTTACTTTTGCTTTAACTTGAACAAAGACTTTTCCCCCACTATTTTTAGCGGCAGTTGCTATGGATAAACCTTCAAGAGTAAGGGCTTCTTCTTCATAAGAAATATTTCCGTCTTCATCTGCATAAGTTCCTCTCAATATGGCATAATCCAGTTTAGGAGCATGATAAAACAGCAAATCCTGACCTTTAAATTTGCATCTCTCAACGATATCTTCTGTTGTTATGCTGTTAAGTTTTCCTCCTTGAAGTTCAGGATCTACAAAAGTTCCAAGTCCTACATGCGAAAGTATTCCTGGTTTCCCAGCAGCCATTTCTCTAAACATTTGTACTATAACTCCCTGAGGAAGATTATAGGCTTCAATTTCATTGTTATTTGCCAATTCCCCAAGTCTTGGAGCTAATCCCAAATGTCCTGCAACAACTCTTTTTAAAAGTCCTTTATGGCCTAAACGTCCTGACCCTTTTACTTTACCGTCTCCTGTTCCTGCTCCAAAAATAATGCTTAAATTATTAGGGTATCCTTTTTCTAAAAAGGATTTTTCAATTTGAATTAAAATTTCTTCAGGAACACCTATGCCTACAAATCCGTCCAAACCTATAAAAGAGCTGCTGTCAATAAGTTCGCTGACTTGACTTGCTTTTATAAATTTTACTTTATCCATTTACTGCCTCCTCAAAGTATTAAAATAGTTTATAATCCAGTATAGTATATTTTTTTTGTAAAATCAAATGCATAATGTTATAAAATAAATATTTTATTTAATATTGAAACTAAAAATACACAAATTTTAAGAATATTGTGTCCAAGTATTGCTTAATTTTGATAAATACCTAATATCTACATTATAATTTCTATCAAAAATGTATACGAAATGTCATTATATTTTTTTTAGATTTTAATTAATTTTTCATTAGTTTTTTATAATATTAATTCTAGACTACAAAAAATAATATAAACATTTCATAATTATAAAAAACTATAAAATAGGGGATTGTGGTATTATAAAAATAATAACAAATTACCTAATATTGAACTTTGACATATTAAAATACTTTTCTTTGATCAATGATAAATAAGATTAACATTATTTGTTACATACAATAAAAATATTTTTTAAATATTGTTCCTACTATAATGTAGAAAATAATTATTTTATATGATTACAAGCAAAAATTGTGAGTAAATAGCTAATAAATAAAATATACACTCACAATGTTTATAAAAAAAATACATATAAAACTACCTATAGTTTATAGTGCTATTTTTTAAAGTGATGATAAAAATACGTAAATATTTTTTAAACAACTTTATTAATAATAAAATTATATACGAACTAGTTTAAAAAACTATAAACAGACAACTAATAACTTTAATCGTCAGCTATTGTAAATGAGTCTATATATAAACAATAATAAAAATTATTAGTTTTTAGTCCTTTTGAATTCTGATAAAGACATACATTTGATATTTTGAGATCTTGCTTTATTCTTTAAATTATTATCATCTGTAACTATTACAACATTTTTATTTGGAAACTTCATTGCAGTTGCAAGTATTTTATTATCATTATTTCTCATATCAAAATCTTTTGGTAAAGCATGTTCTCTATATTTTTCTATACGTACATTTGATTTATTAATAGCTCTTATAGCATTACTTGCCTTTTGTGATCTATTTTTATCCAATTTTAATTTATCCAATTCTTCTAAAACGATAATAGGTACAATATAACTTCTATTCCTTTTTGGTTTACTAATTAAAGTAGGATCATTCATTAAAGCATTAGTATCAAATACATATGATATTACGACTTTATTTTTTACACCGCCAACAGATGATTTAGAAGGTTTTAATATCTTACCTATAAAATTGATTACTGAACCTATATTAGAAAATATTTTTTTCATATTAATTTTATTATTATTTTTTTTACTATAATTTCTTTTATAATTTCTATTATTATTTCTATTATAATTTCTTTTATGCATATATATATCCAATTTTTTAATACCATAATTATAAAACAATTTTACAAAAAACATTTAATTTGTCAAACTTTTTTGTAAAAATAAATTATTAATATAAACACCGCACGCTAAGCAGATTCATAATCATAATAAATTTATAATTCTAATCTTATTATATAATAACATAAAATTAATCGTGCGTTAAACAGATGACAACTCTAACAAAAGCTTGGGTGGGGGCTGTAAATTATAATCTAAGTTTTCAAATCTTAATAAAGTTATAATAAAAAAATAAGCTATCAAATCTTAAAGGGCGGGGTTCTAAATAAATTTCAAAAACTAAATTGTTAAAAATAATATGCTTCAAAAATTATATTATAAATTTAAAGCCTAACTAATCGATATTTAATTAGTTAGGCTTTTTATAAACTATCTAGATTATCTTTTTACAATATTATCAGTACCTAAATCATTTCCGCCTTGTGAAATTTTTACAGTTCCTGTACTACTATCTGTAAATGTTATTTGAAGCACTAAATCAGGAGCACCTGGTCCGCTGTAAGTAACAGTATATGAGCTTCCGCTTCCTTCAACTTTTTTTCCAGTAGCCCCCTGAGATTCTATACCAGGAAAAGAAACATCGCCATCATCTTTTACTGTCATAAATAGATATTGACTATCTGCTGTGTACCAATTACCTTTATATGTAGTATCTACTTTAGCATTACCGCCTGAACCTGTCTTGTCCTTATTAGAACAGCTTACAGATAAAATACATGCTAAAAATAGAATAAATAAAATGGAAAATAGTTTTTTGTTCATATTAGAACTCCTTTAAAATAATTTTTTATGAAAAACATTTCTGAAAAATGTTTTCTATCATAGTTAAAAAGCATTCTCAAAAGCTTGAAACAATATAATGAATCGATATTGCTTATAGAATTAAAAATATTATGCAATAGCAATATTACTTTAATGAAAATTAAAGCTGAATATACTAATTTATTGTAAATATTAGAAATTAATGAATTATTTAGAAAATATAAATTATAAGTCGAGTGTCGAGTGTCGAGTGTCGAGTGTCGAGTGTCGAGTGTCGAGTGTCGAGTGTATTATTTAATAAAGTAAAATATTTTTTCATAAAAACATTATAAAATATTAAATTATTATGTCAATATTCTATATATAATTTATTTTAAATAAATACTTTTTATAAAATAAACTATATATAATAAAATCCTTGTATAATAAATAAAAAAAATATATACTATAA
>CASEHG010000433.1 GCA_949287565.1 uncultured Brachyspira sp. | reverse complement strand
TAGTTCATACAGATGCAGTTAAAACTTACATAGTTCCAACTCTTACAGAAAAGCAAAAGAAATTCGTTTATGCTGAAGAATCTGATGTTTTAAATGTAGCATTATTTGGTATAACTGCTAAAGAATGGCGAGAAAGTAATCCAGAATTAGCAGATAAAGGAAATATTAGAGATTATACTGACTTGCTTCATTTAGTTATATTAAACAATTTAGAAAATATTAATGCTGAATTAATTGAAATGAAAATACCACAAAATGAAAGACTTGTTAGATTAAATAATATTGCAAGAAAACAAATGGAATTATTAAAGAATAATAAATCCTTTAATAATCTTGAATATATTGAAAATAAAGTTAATAATAAGCAAGAATTACCAATGTAAAAAAACGATAGTCATCAAAAACTATCGGAATTATTTTTTTTTACCAGCACGTCTTGCAATATCATCAATATCTTCTTGTGAAAAATATGCACCATATTCTCTCTGCATTGAATTCCATGTCCTATTAAAATTACCAACTATTTGATTTGCTGTTTCTAAATTCATAAGATTATTTTTTCTATAATAATTAATTTTTTATAATACATAGTGACCCCAGGTTATTATGTATTTTTTTATAAACTGATATATAATACTAGGTTTAGGAGGGAGGTGAAAAATGATGTGGTCAAGTTATCAAGAAATGTATATGAACATAGATAACGAAAAATTGCTAATTGATAAGCGATTAGAAATGGTAAGGTTTGCGAATGAAAATGGAATAAAAAAAGCAGCTAAATTTTATTCTTGTAGTAAAAATACGATAAAAAAATGGAAGAAAAGATATGCAGTATATGGATTGAAAGGATTAATGGATAAATCAAGAAAACCTAAAAATAATCCTAGAAGAATAAGACAAGAGGATATAGATAAAATAACAGAAGTAAGTAAAAATGCTAAAGAAAAGAAAAAACATATAACTGTTAAAAATGTTAGAAAAACATCAAGGGTTAATGATTATTCAGATACAACTATAAATAGATATATTAACAAAGCAGTGGGAAAAAAGAAAAATAGAAAACATAATCCAAGTAATGATGGAGATATAAGTTGGAAAAAGAAATTACTCCCATGGCAATTAATACAAATAGATATAAAATACTTAACAGATATAGATAATTTAAAACCATATTTTGCTGGTGAAAAAAATGATTTTAAAGGAATTAAATGCAAGTATCAAATAACCGCAAGAGATGTGTGCACTGGGGCGGCAATAGTGGCTTATTGTGATGATAAATCATTAACATATACAACAATATTTTTAAATACCATTTTATATCCATTCTTAAAGCAATTTAAAGGATTAGATTTGAAAAAAGTAACAATACAAACAGACAATGGAACTGAATTTACAAATAGGTATAAAAGAACTAAGGGACAAAATCCAAAAAAAAGCTCATTTACTATATTTATAGAATATAAATTTAAAAGACATAAAACAAATATACCAGGACATTGTACAGCAGATAGTGAAGTTGAAAGTTTTCACTGGTCAATAGAAAGAGATTGTCTAGCATGGGACGATATAGTTGATGATAAAACATTAATTAAGTATACAACAGAATATATAAAAGAGTATTTAAATACTGAAATTAAAACAAGAGGATACTCTCCTATAGATAAAATAAAAGAGACATATGAAATAGATAATATAATCTATCCAATGCCTCAAATATTAAATATATAAGTCCCCACGACTTACATTTAATATTATAAACTAAAATTTAAAAATATACAAAAATTCTTTGATTCTTTCTTATAAGAAAGAATATAAGCAAATCTTTCCTGGCTTCTTTGGTTACTTTCTTTTCCATAAAAGAAAGTAATGCCTGCACGGCAAGTGCGAATAAGATGAAAGGAATCAAAATTATGAATATATTATTAAGAATAAAATTATTATTAGTGGATCTAAAATTAAAAAGATTAACTAAACAATATAATAAATTATTAGATAAGTATAAACAAAAATATCTAGGATTATAATTAATATCTAATATTAAACTTTCGTATAAATTCAAAAAATCGCCATATAGACGATAATTTTGTTTTGCTTATTTTGGTCACTATGTCTTGACAAAAATCAGCAAATTCACATAATCTCTTTCTAAATCTCATTTCTTCTGTTATAATTGTCATGGATACCACTCTTTCTGTATAATTTTTGTTTCACAACTCAATTATACCAGATTGGTATCTTTTTTTTAAAATTTGTAACATATGTATTATAACTCAACATTTTTTTGATAACTGTTTTAAAAGCCATTTATCATTTGCTTTATTGTGACATTTATTTAACATTTTTATGTTTTGATAAATAACTAATTTGGATATATATTAGTTTTTTTGTTAGGAACTCTTCCAACTATAAAAGGATGAATAATATAGTGGCAAATATTATTAAAGAAAACACTTAATTAAAGTATTATAAAAAAAGCACAAAGTTATGTTTTTATTTTCAAAACTTCGTAATAAAAATAAATTGATAAAGTCTATCGCCATTTTCATTGAAACTTCGTTTCAACAATACGTGCCACGACTTTATTTCTTTAATAATCTTTTTTGACCATTTGTAGATGATTTATCTAAGCTAAACAATTCAGAATATAAAAACATTTTTCTAAATAATTTATCATCTTTTTTACATCTTTCTTCTATTCTTTGTTTAATTCCATCTGATAAAATTTCTTTAGGAATATTAACTATATACCCACAATGGGGGCAAACTTGATAATATCTGTATAAAGGATCATTAGGATTTACAAAAATTTCTTGTTCAATAACAACAAATGATTCACCACAAGGACTAGTATTTTCT
>CASEHG010000432.1 GCA_949287565.1 uncultured Brachyspira sp. | reverse complement strand
TAATAATTAAAAAAATACTGTAATAATCATTAATCTATATCAAAATTATTTTTTTGAATAATTTTGAAAGATACAAATAGAATTAATTATTTTAGAATATTTATACACTGTAAATAGTTATTGTAAAAAAATCTATATTTTTTTTAGTTGATATTGACAATAGATATGATTTTAGTATATTATTAAAGTAAGAGATTTTAAATTTTTAAAAAAGGACTTAATATAATTAATAACAAACTTTTAGATAATAAAGTAAAGTTCAAAGATAATGACTCTTTTATGTCTGTATGCGGAATAGGAGATAAGCATCTTGAAATATTAGAAAATAAATTCAATGTTTCCATATATCCGAAAGGGAATGAATTAACCATAAAAGGTGATTTAGTAAGAATAGAAGATACAGTAAAAGTTCTATATACTTTAAAAGATTTGTACAATTCATCTGCAGAAATAACCGAACAAAAAGTAATCAATATAGCAGACAATATATATAATGATAAAGAAAATAAATTTATATCTATGAAAATAAAATTGCCTTATTTAGGCAGAAATATAGAAATGAAGACAGTATCTCAGGGAGAATATTTATATAAGATGCAAAAAAGCGATATAATATTTTCTACAGGTGCTGCTGGTACAGGTAAAACTTTTCTTTCTGTGGCTTATGCTATCAATTTACTTTCTGAAGGAAAAATAGAACGTATAATTATAACAAGACCGGTTGTAGAGGCTGGTGAGAGTTTAGGTTATCTTCCGGGTGATTTTAAAGAAAAAATATCTCCTTATATGCGTCCTGTTTATGATGCTTTATACAGTATTATATCTGCCGATATGATATCAAGATATACCGAAGAAGGTAAAATAGAAGTAGCCCCTCTTGCCTATATGAGAGGAAGAACTTTAAGCAGATCTTTTATAATACTTGATGAGGCACAGAATACAACTATATCACAAATGAAAATGTTTTTAAGCAGAATAGGAGAGAAGTCTAAAGTTGTTGTTACGGGCGATATATCTCAAAGCGATTTGCCTAAAAATGCTCAGTCGGGACTAGAGCATGCTTTGAAAATATTAAGCAATATAAAGGGTATTAGTTTTCATCATTTTGAAAAGAAAGATGTTATAAGGCATCATTTAGTTTCTAAAATATTAGAGGCTTATGATAATGCTGATTAATTAATATAAATATTAAAAAAGGTACTAATTTATGAATACAAATAAAAAAATAGTAAAATCTGTTTTGAATAAAACTCCGAATATAGAAAGATTTTTCCAATTGAGTATAGCTATATTATTATACTGTTTTACTCTATTTTTGGTTTTTCCAACTTATATGCAAAAGGTTAATATACCTAATGTAGGCGATATAGTTACAGAGCCTTTTATAGTAAAGCAAAATGTTAGATATGAAAATAAAGAAGAAACTGAAAAACTTCTATATTATACAGAAGCAACTATATCTCCTGTATTTGATATGCCTAAAAATATAGAATATGAAGTTTTATCTAAAATAAGCAATATGTTTTCTTTTATGAGAATATCTCATGATAACAATATTTCTATTGATGATATGTATAATCAATTTTTACTCATTTATGATGAGCCTATAAATAAATCTGTATTTTCAAATGCTGTAGTAAATGATCTTAATATAGGTTATGAAGCTAAAGTAATAGAAGTAGTTAAAGAATTATTTGGAGTAGGTATCATATCAAGAGGAAATTTAAGTTCTGATACATTAAGTTTAATATTAGATAACGGTATATTTGTATACAGTTATGATAATTATATAGTTGAAGAAAAATTACTTCCTAGAAACAGAGTTTTCTTTTTGGAGGATTTAAGAGTAGAATTGCCTTCAATGATAGGTACTAAATATAGAAATCTTAATATTAATCATATAAATTCAATATCATCTATTGCTAATGCATTTTTAAGAGATAATTTAATATACAACTCTTCAAAAACTAAAGAAAAAGTAAATACTATAAAATATAATATAAATCCTGTTTATAATTTAATAAAAAAAGGTTTTCCTATTTTAACTGTAGGAGAAAGAGTTACAGAAGAAAAAGCTGAATTAATTAGAAATTTATTCGGAAGTAATTTCGGAGGATATAACATATCTATATTTATAGGTCAGGCTTTATTTATTCTTCTTCTTTTTTCATTTATTGGATTTATTATACTAAGATATAAGATACCTTTTTATATAAGTTTTAAAAATTTCTTACTGTTTGCTATAGAGTATGCTGTAATAATTGGAATTACTTATATTTTTTATAATCATATTTCTTATAGTTTATTAGATATTCATATTCCTTTCTATATATATACATTCATTCCTATGTTTAGTATAATAAACTCTTTGCTTGGAGCTAAAAGAGGAATATCTTCTATGATAACATTATGTATAACTTTACTCGCTGCAAATGTAGCACAGGCTGGAATATTTGAGATATCTGCATTATTTGTTATATCTGTATTGGCATCTATATTAGCAAAGAGAATACATAATAGATATTCTATTATTTTTATTGGTTTGTTTATAGGAGCATATTTAAGCTTGATGTGTTTAATAAGTATGTTATTAAATGATAATATTAAAATAAATTATATAACTTTCATATTTGCATTTGTAAGCGGATTTACTCAGTCTATACTTGTTATGATATTTTTACCTATTATTGAGTATGTACTTGAAACAGCAACTATATTCAGACTTCAGGAATTATCAGATTTGAATAATCCTCTTCTTAGAAAACTTCAGATGAATGCTCCTGGTACTTATCACCATTCTATAAGTATGGCTAATTTGGTTGAAACTATAGCTGAAGAGATAGGTGAAGATGCAAGACTTGCCTGCGTATCAGCATATTATCATGATATAGGTAAAATGGAAAATCCTCTCTATTATATAGAAAATACTAATAAGACAGAAAACAGACATAACAAATTAAAGCCCACTCTTTCTGCTTCAATAGTAAAAGCACATGTTCGTTTGGGTGTTGAAATAGCCAAAAAATACAGACTTCCTAAAGAGGTTATTGCGGCAATTAAAGAACATCATGGAACTAGCTTAATAAAATATTTCTATGTTGAAGCTTTAAAAGAGAATCCTGATGTTGATGTCAATTTATTTACATATCCAGGTCCTAGACCTCAGTCAAAAATTACTGCTATATTGATGATATTAGATTCTATAGAGGCAGCAAGCAGATCTTTAGATTCACCTAGAAGAGAAGATTTAGAAATGCTTATAGAGCATATTGTAGATGATAAAATGGCTAACGGCGAATTAAATGACAGCGGACTTACTTTAAAAGATATAGAGATAATTAAGAAGATATCATTCCAGCAGATAATAGCATCATTGCATGAAAGAATTAAATATCCTGAATTGAATAATGATAATGAAGAAGAAACAAACAACAAGAAGGAAGAAAAGGATAAGAAAGAAGAAGTTAAGGATAAGAAAGAAGAAAAAGATTCTAAAAAGCAAATAGCCAAAGATGCTAAAGATGAGAAAAAATCTAAGAAGGTAGAAAAGATTAAAGAAAATATAAAAGAAAAAATAGCCAAAAAAATACCTTTGAAGCATAAAGGTGAAAAGGATGCAAAAGAATTAAAGTACAGCAAAGATACTAAAGAAAGTAAAGAAGCTAAAGAAATAAAAGAAGCTAAAGACAATAAAGAAACTATTAAAAAATAATATATTATGAAAGTAAATGTTTTTAATGAAACTAATTATGATATAAATATAAAGTATTATAAATATTTTTTATATCATTCTGCCAAAACTGCTGATATTGACGGTGAAGTTAATTTGCTTTTTTGTGATGATGAATATATAAAAAATCTTAATAAAGAGTTCAGAAACAAAGATAAAGCCACTGATGTTCTTACGTTTCCTATGGGTGATATTAATGAAGGCGGAGATATAGTTATTTCTTATGAATGGGTAGTAACTAGATATAGTGAAGAAAAGATAAAAAAAACTATATTAAAATTGATTATTCATTCAATACTTCATTTGAAAGGAATACATCATAATTATACTAGAAAATCATTAATGGAAAATCACAATAAAATGAGAGAATTATATAAAGAAGTGATAAAAACAATAAAAGAAAATAAATCATAATCTAAGGATATATATAAAAATGCCAATAAATAAATTAATATCTAAAATAGTGAAAAAAAAAGATAGTGATACGGAAAAAAATAATTATGTGAATTTATCAACATTAACAGAAGCAGAAAGAGAAATTATAACTAACACTATAGAATTGAAATCAAAGAATGTAAGAGAAATAATGGTGCCTAGAGTTGATGTTGTAATGATACCTATAGATTCTTCTTATGATAAAGTTATAAAGGCTTTTAATAGAGATAGAAATTCTAGAATTCCAGTATATAAAGATGGTATAGATGATATAGTGGGTGTTTTGTATGTTAAAGATTTGATTGATACTGAAGAAAAGAATTTCTCTCTTAAAAAGATTCTTCATAAACCTTTATTTGTTCCAATATCAATTTCATTAATGGAATTATTAAAAAATTTCAGAGAGAAGCAAATTCATATAGCAATGGTTGTTGATGAGTATGGTGGATTTTCTGGTATTGTTTCTATGGAAGATGTACTTGAGCAGATTATAGGCGACATAAGAGATGAATATGATGAAGAAGATGAAGAAGTAAAGAGCAATGATGACGGAACATATTTGGTTGATGCCAGAACTAGAATAGATGATTTTAATAAATATGATATACTTCCTCCTATACCGGATGATGAGGCAGATACTGTTGGAGGATTTTTATTTTCATATTTGGGCAGACTTCCAAAAAGAAATGAGGATATAGAATATAATGGTTATTCATTTACTGTTGTTGGTAAAAGCGGAAATATTGTTACTAAAATAAGAATAGAAAAATTGAAAAAAGAAGATACTGAAAATAAAAAAGATTAAATTTTATATAATACTTCTAAAAGCTCTATGCATTTTGATTTTTAATACATTATCATTTCATTACTAGTATAATCAGTAAAAAAGTAAAAACTCTAAACTGAAATTTTTAATTGTATAAGCTTTTTTATACTCATTAATATTTCTACATAGAATATTATTTACTGTATTTTATACTTTTTTGTTAAAAAAATCATTTTATATTAAAAAAAATAAAATATATTGTATGTAATTATTAATAAAATTATTATAATTAATATTATATATTAATATACATATTGATAAAAAAATGGAGTATACAATGAAAAAATTTCTTTATGCTATCATTATTGCAGTGTTATCAATATTATTTGTTATAAGCTGCAGTAAAAGTCCTACTAATCCGTCAGGCGGTGGAACTATACCAAAACCTACACCAAATGAATTTGTAGAAAAATTAAAAACTATAGGCATAGTAAAAGCAGGCGGGCAGGAATGGAATTTTGCTTCTATTAATCAATCACAAAATACATTAACTGTACAGCCTACATTTAATAGTAAAGCTGGAACTTTAGAAGGTTTGAAAAAATATTTAGATATAAAAATTAAAGAAGTTTTTTCAGATTTTAAATATGATGTTAATATTGATTCCAAAAATTCTAAGGCTTCAGACGGAACGGAGATATTAATAAAGCTAATAGTGAGCCTTTAGAATTGACAATAACTTTTAGCGATAAAAATACAGGCAATCCAGTAACTGATGCAGATTTTAGAGAAGGATTTATATTAAAAATTGTAGCTAATTCAAAATGGGAAGCAACTCCAAAAATAACTGCTGATGAAGTAAAAGAATCATTAAATAAATTAGGTTCTATAGCTATAACAGCCAATAGCGGAAATACATTAACTGCTGATTTTGGAGGTTTAACAGTTTCTGAAAATCAATCTCAATATACTTCTCAATTAACTATTGATAATAAAACAGATACTATTGATTTAATTAATTTTAAAGAAACTATAGAAAAAGAAATATCAAAATCAATAACTAGTGTTTTGAAAATAGCTTCAATATCTATTGATGAAAGTACAGAAAATAGTTTTATATTTAATTTAGAAGAAGTTTCAGCTAATAAAATATTAGTTGGAAATTTAAAATTAACAGTAAAATTCACAGGAAATGCAGGCTTTACTGAAAGAGAATTAAATGTAAATATTACAGGTGAAGCTAATATAACAACTGATAATATCGGTAATGATAAAAGTGCTAATTTTACACTAACAACAGATGCAGACAATCTTTCTTTTGAAATTACTTCAATAACTCCGAAAGATAGTTCAATACAAATTAACAAAAATGATATTACAGTATCTTATAGAGAAGAAAATAAATTGGGGCTTATAGTTTTAGCCGGTAAAAAAGTTTCAGAGATACATAATGCTTTACAATCTAGTGCATCATTTGAAATAACTTTAACTGTCAAATCAGCCGGTTATAAAGATAAAGCAAATTTAAAATTAATTCTTAATATACAAAAAGGTAATAGTTATATAACATTAGAAGATTTTAATAATTGGCTTAATAATATCAATGTAAACGGATTTGATAAATCTGTAGCTTCAGCTTCTTTAACTCTTACCGCATCAGTGGATGTAAAAGCAGATACAGCGTTAAATAGTATTAAAGAAGCATTGAAAGCACTTCCTAAAGGAAATATAACAGCAAGCAGTATAGATTATTTAAAATGGACTGAATATCCTACATCAGATAAAAGCGGAGTTATAATGGTTTATGTTAATTTTGCTCAAGGATATCCAGTATCAGATGAATTAAAAGTATATTTATCTCAGAATACTTCTTATAAATTTAAAATAACAGTAAAACCAAAGTCTAAATGGATTGCAAATATATCTATAGAAGGTGATGGTGCTAATTCCGATTTTCCTTTAGATGTTGATCTTGGAAATGGAAGCACAACTCCTGCTGAAATTCCATATAAAATACAACTTCCAAATGGAGCATCTATAAACTCTATAACTATATCAAAGTTAAATCAGGCAGAAGGTATAGTTGATGAGTGGAATATACTTAATAAAAATTTAAAGATTTTTGAAGACAATCTCAATTCTCCTTCTCTTAAAATGATTGATTATGAGATAGCACATATATTACAAGATATTGATATACCAAAAGATAGCTCTCAAGTTTATAAGGTTATTTTATCTGTAGAATATAATAATAATGGTACAGTTATTTCAGAGAGTATAGACTTATATGTTAGATTACATAAAGGTTATATGGTTGTAACTAAAGATGCTCTTATAAAGGTATTGGTACAAGGATTATCTGGCGGTAAACAGTTTGTGAGTTCAACTACTCCAGTAAATATTAATATAAATGATAATGCCATTTTAAATATATCCGGCGGAACTTTTGAGCTTCCTAATAGCTTTAAGGTCTTTGAAGATGCAACAGGAGCTGGAAGCATATCTTATATTAATAAGAACATAAATACTGCTACTATGGGAGATGAGCTTGCAAAAGCAGGTATTATTTTTAATTCTTCATCATTGAATTTTACTAAGAAACAAGGTGATGGTAAAACAGCAACAGTTAATATTAGTATATCAAAGAGAGATGGTTACATATTTGATCAATATAGTTTAAGCGGATTTAATCCTTCAAAAGGTATAAACATAGAATTATATACTCCAAATCAAACTTGGCTTGACTAATTTCAATTATTGACTAAAAATAAGGCTGTCTGTTTTTTAACAGATGGCCTTTTTATTATGTTATGAATTTTTTTATTATTGCTAATAAAAAAAATTATCATAAAAAATACCTGCCATTATCATAAATGACAGGTACTCATAATTTTTATTTTATCATTCTAAATAAGCATAATGGAACTGATTTTTATTATTGCTAATAAAAATTGTTCGTTTACAATCCCTGCCATTCTTACGAATAGCAGGCACTCACAATTTTTATTTTATCATTCTAAATAAGCATAATGGAACTGATATTCTTGCAATGGTGTTAATACATAATCTTTTAATCTTTTACTTACTAAAGTAGGATTTGAAGGATTGTATATAGGTATTAACAAATTATCTTCTGCTATTAATATTTTTTCAGCTTCATGCATAGCTTTCATTCTTATTTCTTGATTAGCAGTGTTTCTTGCAGCTTCTATATAATTATCAAATTGTCTATTGCTGTATCCTGCAGTATTTTGACTTCTATAGCTTAAATAATTTTCTAAGAAAGTCATAGGATCGCTGTAATCTCCAATCCATAAAGTTCTTATAAGCTGATAATTTTTTTCGCTTCTCATCTGCTGATAAGCTGCCCATTCCATAGAAGATATTTGTAAATCAACTCCTAAGTTTTCTTTCCACATCTGCTGAATTGCCTCTGCTACTTGTATATATACTAAATCTGCAGTAGTTTTATACTCAAGTACAGGGAAGCCCTCGCCATTAGTATATCCAGCTTCAGCCATTAATTGTTTAGCCATTTCCACATTATTAGAGTAAGCTTCTTTTGATAAGTCTATATATTCTCCGCCATTTTCTCTGAAATCACCCTGTACATCATAAGCACCTACTGGCACCCAAGCACTTGTAGGAGATTTGGCTGTAGGAACAACATTTTCTACTATATAATTTCTGTCTATAGCTAAAGATAAAGCCTTTCTTATTCTTGTATCTTTTAATACTTCATTAGTGGCATTGATACCGAATGCAACAGTAGAAAAATATGGAGCGATATTAACTATTCCTTCAGATTTTAATTTTTCTAAATCCTGTTCTATAATATAAACTGAAAAGTCTAATGAACCGTCTTTTATTCCTGCTAATGCTAAAGTAGCATCTTTCATCATAACGAAAGTAATTTTTTCAGGTACTATATTATCTTTATTCCAATAATTAGTATTTTTTACAACAACTATTTTTTCATCAGGGTTTCTTTCTGTCATAACAAATGCCCCATTACCTATATAGCTTTCAGGGCTTAATGACCATTGATCGCCGTACTGTTCTATTATATCTTTTCTCACAGGGGCAAATATAGGATAAGTCAATATATCCAAAAAATAACCTGTAGGAGATTCTAAAGTTATTTCTAATGTATAATCGTCTATAGCTTTTACTCCAAGCTGTTCAACTGGAAGTTCGCTTGATAGTATTTGAACTGCATTTTTAATATATTCTATAAAAGAAGTATATTCAGCACCGCTTAAAGGATTTGCTGCTCTTTGTAAAGCATATACAAAATCATCCGCAACTACATTTTTACCATCTGACCATTTTGCATTTGTTCTTAAATTAAAAGTATATATGAGTCCGTCATCAGAAATATTCCAGCTTTCACAAGCTCCAGCCTGTAAATTACCTTCTTTATCTTTTGTTATTAAAGTTTCAAATACATGTCTAGGATATACGAAATCATTTCCGGATAGAGTAGGATCTATTGTTTTTGGTTCTTCTCCTGCATTAATGAATAATTCTTTAGGGTTTCTGTTTTTAGATGATGAGCATGATATTGCAAATATCATAATAAACGTTATTGAGATAAGTAGTATTTTTCTAAACATAGCATGTTCCTTAAATATATTATTAGTTATCATAATACTATAATAATTTATATAATGCAATTATTTTTTACTAATAATAAATACTAATTTACTTTTCATTAAAAATTGGTAAAAATTATTTTACTAAATATAGTAATTTTTTGTTTTTAAAAGCAAAAATTAGATCAGAGAGATTAATTATATGAAAAAGTTAATTAGTATTTTATTTATTTTAATTTTATCCATTCCTCTTTACTCACAAACTTCTAGATTTAAAAGGCTCACTCCAGAGCAATTAACAAATCTTGCAAATCCTAGAAGACTTTCTCACAGAATATTCTATACTAGAGCTTCTCAAGGTCCAAATGCTAAATGGTTTGATGCTGTTAAAGAAGGAAATCTTGATGAAATAAAGAAAATGGTAGAAGCAGGACAGGACATAGAAGTTCAGGATACATATAGTTTAAAACAAACTGCTTTAGGATGGGCTGCTTTTATAGGATATTTGGATGTTGTTCAGTATTTAGTATCTAAAGGTGCTAATCTTTATGCAGGTGACACTGCTGATGTTACAAGTGCTTTTAAGTCTGCTATACTTGGAGGCAATATAGATGTTATAGAGTATTTATATCCTTTATACAATGGCAAATTAGATCTTAATGAGCAGGATAAAAGAGATGGAGAAACTATGCTTATGGTTGCTGCTGGAAACGGAAGGGAAGAGGCTGTAAAATTCTTATTAGATAAAAAAGTTGATGTAAATATAGTAAGCAAACAATTAAATAAATCTGCTTATACTTATGCATGCGAATCAAGAAATCAAAATATTATTAAGATGATATCAGATGCCGGCGGAATTAATGTACGTACTGGAAAGGCTTCTTGTCAATAATAATTAATAATATTTAAATATAAAATAGGGCTTAATAAAGGCCCTATTTTTATTATAGCATTATTAATTTAATAAAATTCTTTACGATAATACTACTATGAATAACAAAAACCGTTTTATTATATTTTCTACAGTTATTATTGTTTTGATAATAGTATCTTTTTCATCTCTTATAGTTACAGCAAATACAAAAGTTTCTGAAACTATAGTAAGAGAGAGCGAATCTAATAATATTGAAAATCCCAGCAAGAAGTTTAACGATATAATAGAAAATAGAAAGGTAAGAATACTCATAGATCCGGGACATAATGCAGCTACTAAAGGTGCTTTAGGTTATTTGGGTTATGAATATTACATGAATTTGAGAGTGGCAAGAGAATTAGCAAAGATACTTTCAGAGGATAATAGATTCGAGTATTTTTTAAGCAGAGAAGGTGCATATTACAGCAGACCTATAAAAGAATATATGACTAATAACTATGAAGAGCTTTTAGGTATATATAATACTAAAGTGAAAGGCGAGGAGAGAACTGGAAATTTAACTAGATATCAAACTTTAGAATTATATGCTATTAGGCACTATGCTATAGATAATAATTTTGATTTACTTTTAAGCATACATTTTGACTATATGCCTTATATAAGCAGAAGAAATAAAACTTCAGGTTTTCATGTTATAGTTAGTCCATACAATAGAGAATTTCCAGCTTCTATGCAGGTTGCTTATAAATTATCAGAAAGAATGCAGGAAAAATATAAAATTTCACCTATAATAGGACATGATAGGGTTCTTCCTAATACTGTTTGGAAGTTTTATGATAAAGAAGAGCTTATAAATAATGCTATATCATTAAGAGGATTAATAGTTATAGGCGACGCTTTTGAAAATGCATATAATAAACAGGAAATAAAAAAAGATATTCCTTCTGTACTTATAGAATCTGGTTTTATACATGAATGGAAGTTTGAAAGTAATAGAGCTGTAAAAGAATTGGCTAATCAAATGTATTTGGCTTTAGTTGATGTATATACTACAAAATAAACTATTTAACTGTTATTATTATTGATTAAAAATCAATATTTTGTTAAAATAACTCTAAAATAGGCAGTAGTAGAATTATGTATATAAAACCTAAAAAAAAGAAAAATAATAGTAATAGTAAATATTTAAATAAAAAAGAAAATTTTTTGCATTTATTTTTTAGTAAAATAGGTAAATTTCTCACCCATAGAATTTACTTTATGTTTATACCGCATTCTAAAAAGAAAACTAAAACATTATCACTTCCAGTATATTCCATCATAATAATGGTGCTAATAATTTCATTATCACTTCTTACAACTTTTTCTTTCCTTACAAAAAATACTGTTTTGGCTAGTAAAACTGAAGTATTAAGCGGAAGTTATAAGGATAAATTATCAGAAATAAATTCTCTTGAAAATATATTTAGTTCTGTAGTTACTAATGATTATTACAGAAATGATATGTCGAATATCGCTTCTCTTATGAAAGTTGATTCAAACAATATGAATCTATCCACAAATTATGCGGATAATATTTTGGTTATGAATTTGCGGGCAGAAGAATTAGAGAAATTAAAGATGTATTTGGATGAATTGAAAGCTAATATAACTTCAAAAAATAATGCCTTAGAGCCTATACCTTCAATACTTCCTATAGATTCAAGATATGCTGTTATATCCAGACCTTATCAGGAAGGTTCTATTATATCAAAAGGAATAGGTTTTGAAACTATTGCGGGAACTTTGATTAGAGCTACAGCATCCGGTACTGTTAATGATGTATCTTATGATAAGGATACAGGATTTACAATTACTATTTATCATAGATTTGGTATTATTACTAAATACAGCGGGCTTGCTACTTCTTTAGTATCTGAAAAAATGGATGTAAAGAAGGGTGAGATATTAGGCAATGCTAAGACGGGTGTTTTTGATTATGAATTAAGGATAGCTACTGAATATGTTAATCCATTAATATTTACAACAGTGGAATATGAATGAATATAACTGAAAATAAAAAATTACAAAATGGAATAAAATATGCAGCACTTGGTGTTGAATTTGGGAGCATGGTATTAGGTTTGACTTTTATAGGACATTATGCTGATAAACATTTTAACAGTAAGCCTTTATTTACAATAATAGGTATATTTGTAGGTTTTGTCTCGGGAATTTACAGGCTTTATAAAATATCTAAGACTTTTGACAAAATTAATAAAAATAAATAAGGAGCAAAAATGAAACCTATAATAAATAGTTTATTAGATACAGATTTATATAAATTCACTATGCAGCAATGTGCTTTGAGACAATTTTCTGATGTTTGGGTTCGTTATGTTTTTAGAAGCAGGAATATTTTGGAATGGACTGAAGATATGCATAAGGAGCTTTTAAAACAGATAAAATATTTTTGTGATTTAACTTTCAGAAAAGATGAATTGGAATATTTAGCTTCTTTAAGATTCATCAAAAAAGATTATATAGAATTTCTAAAATTATATAAACCTTTAGCTGAACATATAAAAGCATTATTTGATGATAATAAATTAACTGTAGAAATAGAAGGACCTTGGTATCAGACTATTCTTTGGGAAATACCTGTACTTGCTATGATTAGTGAAATTTATTATACTTACACCGTTTGCAAAGATGATAATGGAAAAAGAGCTTATGAACAAGCTGAGATTAATTTAATAAAAAAAATAGATGAAAAATTACTTCCTATACATAATTCAGATAATGGTTTTAGATTTTCAGAGTTTGGTACTAGAAGGAGATTTTCTTTTGATTGGCAGAGAAAAGTTGTTTCTATATTAAAAGAAAAACTTCCTCCAGTATGTTTGGTAGGAACAAGCAATGTATATTTTGCTAAGACTTATGATTTGCTTGCTGTTGGTACTAATGCTCATGAATATTATCAAATAGGGCAGGCATTGGATAAGGTAAGACTTGCAGAAAGTCAGAAATTTATGCTTCAGTCTTGGGTTAATGAATATAGAGGCGATTTAGGAATAGCTTTATCCGATACATTAGGTACTGATAAATTTTTAAAAGATTTCGATTTATATTTTGCTAAACTTTATGACGGAATAAGGCATGATTCAGGAGATCCTTTTGTTTGGGGGCATAAAGTTATAAATCATTATAAGAATCTCAGAGTAAATCCTAAAACTAAGACATTACTTTTCAGCGATAGTCTTAATTTTGATAAGGCGTATAATATATATAAAGAATTCAAAGATGAAACTAATGTTACATTTGGTATAGGTACTTATATTACAAATGATTTTGAGCCTGTGGCAAAGCCTTTAAATATAGTTATGAAACTTCAAAATGTTAATGGTAAGCCTGTAGCTAAATTATCTGATGATGAAGGTAAAACTATATGTGAAGATGAGGCATTTTTAAGTTATTTAAAAATCGTTGCAAAAGAATAATTATTAACGCACGGTGAGATAAGCATCATATATCATTTAAATTAAAATTTTTTACTAAACAATATATTATAAAATTATTCTGCGTGCGTTGTGTTCATTATAAATTTTAAAAAAAACTTGGGTGGGTATTATAAATTCTAATTAAGCAATAAAAAAGTAAAAAACAAAAATTCAAACTAAATTAAAAAGCCTAAAGGGTGGGGAGTGAAAATAAGTTTTAAAACTTTATTACATACCCCGCCCTTTATATTTTTTAATCAATTTATTAATTTTAAGTTTTTTTATATTTAAAGTTTAAATTATTAAAAGCATGCCCGCCCTAGTTTTTATTAGGTTAACATTTTCTTTAACGCAACTATTAATATAATTTTAATATATTGTTTAAATTATAATTTTTAACTAAGGATATGTTAAGTATGTACTCTGCATGCGATAGAGTTTATTAATAATTCTTATTAGTGATAATAAATAATTATTGTTTTAATTCTTCTATTTTTTCTAGAGCCTTATTATTATAAGGATCTATTTCTAATAGTTTTTTATAAGAATTAATAGCATTATTTTTATCATTAAGTTTTATATATAAATCAGCCTGCTTTTCTAGATGGTATATATCTGGATTTTCATTGTATATTTCTATGGCTTTTTTGTATGCTATGTTTCTCTCTTCTATATTTCCTAGTTTTTCGTATAGATTTCCAATATTTTCAAAACTGTAAGCATCATTATCATTTTTATATATTTCTATAGTTTTTTTATATATTTCATTTCTATCATCTATTTTATCTAATTTTTCGTATAAGTCGCCTAATGCAATATATGCTTCAATATTATCTGAATCTTTTTCTATGACTTTCTTTAATATTTCTACAGCTTTATTATATTCTTTTATGTCTTCATATAATGCCGCCATTGAAATATAATAATTACAATCATTAGGATTTATTTCTATAGCCTTATTATATAGTTCTATTGCTTTATTATACTCTTTAATATCTTTATATAATTCAGATAAATAATAATAATATTGATTATTTGTAGGATTTTCTTCCATTACATCATTATATGCATTTATTATATCTTTATATTGCTCTATTCCGGCATCTTTATCATAAAATTTTGTTATTATGCTCCATAAAGAAGGATTAATTTCTATATATTTTTTATATATATTTATAGCTTCTTCAGTTTTTCCGATTTTTATGTATATTTTTGCAAGGGAATCTATTGCTGAAGAAGATAAGTCCTCTAATTCACTATGATAATCTATTTTCAATAGTTTTTGATATGTATCTATAGCTTCATTGTATTGTTTGTTTTTATCATATGATAATGCTAAATAATGAATAACTTCATCATCATTTTTGAAATTTTCCAAAGATTTTTGAAGATATTTTAGAGCCTCCTCAAAATTTTTAGCTTTTAAATATTCTTTTCCTAAAGTAAAAGCATAATATTCTTTATTATTATTAACTTCTTCTGTATAATTTATTTCATAAGCTTTTTTGTATGCAATTGATGCATCAGTGTAATTTCCTATATTATCGTATATCTCTCCAATCAAATACCAATATTCAGAATCTTTATTATTTATTTCTATTGCATTTTTTATATTTTTTAAAGCATCATTAATAACATTACAAGAATAGTATACACATGCAATCCAATATAATGCTCTATCATTTTTAGGATCTAATTCAATTATTTTTTTTAATATTTCTATGCTGTTTTTTGAATCAAAATTTAGATAGTATGCTTTTGCTAAGAGGAATAATTTTTTGATATTTTCATTATCGTTTTTTAAATATTCTAGTAATACATTTATAATATTGGAATATTCTTTATTATATATGAATTCTTTTTCATCACTTTCGGAATCATCACTATAGAACTCATTATCATTGAGTATTTCTTCAATTTTTTCTAAAGTATAATGTTCCATAATAACCCCCTATTATAAATTGATAATTTATATAACACTATTAATAGAGAACGATTACATATTTTAATACTAATTAAGAAAATATATATATCATTTATATAGTAATTTTAACATATTTTTATGTTTATTTCAATTATAAATAGATAAATAACGAGTATATATAGATAATGGATAAAAAAGTATTAAACAAATTTTAATTATACCGAAAATATTATACAAGAAATATTAAAATTTTTGGAGGAATACGCCTTATGATGCGTTCATTATTTGCCGGCGTGTCTGGTTTACAAAATCATCAAACTCGAATGGATGTAGTTGGAAATAACATTGCCAATGTTAATACTTACGGATTTAAAAGAGGAAGAGTTACTTTTAAGGATATGATAAGCCAATCTTTAAGCGGAGCAGCTAAGCCGCAAGAGGATAGAGGCGGTATCAATCCTCAGCAGGTAGGCTTAGGTATGATGGTTGCAACTATCGACACTATACATACTCAAGGTGCTTTACAAGTTACAGGTGTAAACACTGATTTAGCTATTCAGGGAGAAGGTTTCTTTATTGAAAAAAGAGGAAATAATTCTTATTATACAAGAAATGGTGCTTTTTCTTTAGATAAAGACGGATATTTAGTAAATCCTTCTAACGGTTACAAAGTACAAGGTTGGAATGCTGTACTTAATCCAGAAACTGGTGAAATGGATTTAAATACTGCTGCTGGAGTAGAAGATATAATTATACCAGTAGGTTCAAAAGATCCTGCAAGAGCTACAGCTAATACAAAATATTTCTGTAACTTACAAAAAAGCGGAGAGACACATCAGTCAGATTTAACTATATACGATTCTACAGGAATACCTCGTCAATTAAGAGCAACTTTCACTAGAACAGATGTTAACAGATGGGATATGGTAATAGATATACCAGATGCTACAGAAGGAAGTGTAAGCGTATCAGCAGGTGATCCGGTAGAAGGCGGCGGAAACAATACTTTCCAATTAGTATTCAATGATGCTGGTTCTTTGATTTCAGTAAGCGATGGAACTAACACACAAACAGAAGGCGTATTAATGCCTAATGTATCTTTCACTTATCAAGGAACAGAAGGTGAAGTAAATCAAACTATTAACCTTACTTTAGGTGAAGTTGGTTTATTTAATGGTATTACACAATTTGAATCCCCATCAACAACTAAAGCTATAGAACAAGACGGTTATACTATGGGTATGCTAGAAGGTTTCAGCTTTGATGACAGCGGTCAAATTACTGGTGTATTCACTAATGGAAATAGAAAAACTTTAGGTCAGGTTGCTTTAGCTAAATTCAATAATGCAGGCGGTTTAGAGAAAGCAGGAGATACTTTATTTGTACAAAGCAATAACTCAGGAGCTGCCAATATAGGTGTTGCTTCAGCAGAAGGAAGAGGTTCTATTAAAGCAGGAACTTTAGAGATGTCTAACGTTGATTTGAGTGAGCAGTTTACAGATATGATAGTAACTCAAAGAGGTTTCCAATCTAATGCTAGAACTATAACTACAGCAGACCAAATGCTTCAGGAAGTTATAGCTCTTAAGAGATAATAAATAGACTTTTTATAATTTTATAGTATAATAGAGTTAGGAGTTTCTGATAATGATACATATAACAAGATTTGATGGAAGTATATTATATGTTAATCCGCATCAAATAGAATTCATGGAGGAGACTCCTGATTTAGTAATAACAATGTTATCTGGAAGGAAGGTAGTAACTAAAGATAGTTTTGAAACGGTGCTAAATAGAATAATAGAATACAGAACTAGAATAGTTGATGAAAAAAGTGTAAAAAAGCCATCGTTCTATGGTAATGAAGAATGAAAATAAATAAAAAATAAATTTTAGTTAGAGGTCAAAATATGGATATATTTGTACCATTAGGTGTTGTATTAGTTATAGCTATTAACTTATTCGGTATCATTTCAGGAGGCGGTAATGTAGGTCATATGGTTGACTTTGCATCTGTAGTCGTTACAGGTTTGGGAGGTACAACTTCGCTTTTAGTTGCTAATGACTTAGGAACTATATTAGGTGTTCCTAAAGCTATAAAAGTTCTTTTGAAAAAACCTGATTATGATGAAGCACAAATAATTATAACACTTTTAAGTTTTTCAGAGAAAGCAAGAAGAGAAGGTTTATTAGTATTAGAAGATGATATACAAGAGATTTCAGATCCTTTACTTAAAAAAGGAATGCAGCTTGTAGTTGACGGAACAGATCCTGAATTAGTAAAAAATATTTTGAATACAGAGATAGATAACGTAGAAGCAAGGCACGATACAGTAAGAAAAGTATTTGAGGATGCGGCTTCTTTATATCCTGCTTGGGGTATGATTGGTACATTGATCGGACTTGTAATCATGCTTAGAAGTTTAGGCGGCGGCGGCGGTGTTGATGCAATCGGTTCAGGTATGGCTGTAGCACTTATTACTACATATTATGGTTCTGTTATAGCTAATGGTTTTGCTTTGCCTATAGCAGGCAGACTTGCAGCTAGACACTCATCAGAAGCTACAGTTCAAAGTATTATGGTTGAAGGTATATTATCTATACAAGCAGGTGATAACCCTAGAATAGTAAAAGATAAACTTATATCTTTCTTGCCTCCTGCACAGCGTCAAAAAGTTAATGAACAAGTTGGAGACAGATAATAATAATTCAGAGGTAAATAATGGCTACTATTAAATTTGGTAAAAAAGCTAAAAAAGTAGGCGATAAGGCTCAGGTGCCTGGTCCTTCAGCTCCATTGTGGCTTCAAACTTACGGAGACTTCGTAACATTAGTATTGACATTCTTCGTAATGCTTCTTGCAACAATGTCTAGTTCTGTTAACGATTCTTCTATACAGCTTATTGCTACAGCATTCCAAGGTTCATTCGGAGTTATGCCGGGAGGTGCTACACTGTCTCAAAGCAAACTTATTTATGGAGGAGCTAATGCTAATACACTTCCATCTACAGACAGAGGATATTCTGTTGGAAGAAGCATAGATAAGGCAAGTTCTGTTTTGGAATCAGAAATAAAAAGCAGAAAGGTAAGAATAGAAGAAGATGAAAGAGGCTTTATCATAAGTCTTGGTGCAGATCAATATTTTGAATCTGCTTCTACTAATTTAGTTGATAATCAAAGTAATGTTGAAACTTTTATCAAATTAGCTTCTGTACTTAGCGGTTTGCCGAATGATGTAAGAATAGAGGGTCATACAGATTCAGGATCTATCATTCCTGGAAGTATTACAGAACAGAAATTTGGTAATAACTGGGGACTTTCTTCTGCAAGAGCTATGGTTGTTTTAGAAAAAATATTTGAAAATGATCAGGCTGGTAAACTAGATAGAAATAAATATTCAATTGCAGGATATGCTGACACAAGACCAGTTGCTTCTAATGATTTACCAGATGGAAGGGCTTTAAATAGAAGGGTTGATATTGTTGTAGTAAGAAATGATGTTACTTATTATAATCAAAGGTAAAGCGTAAAAAATAAAATGCTCTTAGCTGATAAATGGAAAGACTATAAAATTATAGATTGCGGTGAAGGCGAAAAACTTGAGAATATAGGAGGGTTTTTAGTATCCCGTCCGGATTCTCAAGTTATTTGGTCTAAACAGTTAAATAAATGGGATAAATTAGATGCTATATATCATCGTTCGGATAAGGGCGGAGGTTATTGGCAGTATATAAATAAGCCTAAAGATAATTTTATCATCAAATATCAAGATTTATCATTCAAAATAGAATTTACTAATTTTAAACATATAGGTATTTTTCCGGAACAGGCTGTTAATTGGCAGTTCATTATTGATAAAATAAAAGAAAAAAAATCTACTACCCATAAAGATAAAGAAATAAAAGCATTAAATCTGTTCGCATACACAGGCGGTGCAACAGTTGCTTGTGCTTATGCTGATTGTAATGAAGTTGTTCATGTCGATGCTTCAAAAAAAATAGTAGGGCATGCACAGAAAAATATAGAAATAAACAATTTGCAAAATAAAAAAGTAAGATTCATTATAGAAGATGTTATTAAATTTGTTTTAAGAGAAATAAGACGCGAAAGAAAATATGATGTAATAATAATGGATCCTCCAGTGTATGGAAGAGGTCCTAATGGTGAACTTTGGCAAATAGAAACTAGTTTAAAAAGATTAGTAGAAGAATGTATTAAACTTTTATCAGATGATCCTATTCTTTTTTTGATAAATTGTTATACAGCAAGTTTTTCTCATATATCATTAAAAAATATTTTAGCAACTTCTATAAAACATAATGGAGTTTTTGAAAGCGGTGAAATAGGTATTCCTATAGAAAACTCTGATATTATTCTTCCTTGCGGAATATATGCAAGGTTTTATTCTTAAATAAAATAAAAAGGAGCCAATTTCTTGACTCCTTTTTTATTAATTATATTTTCACTAAGTTTAATAACTTATAGTACCGCCTTTTTCATGTATTTCTATGAATCTTAATAATTCAGCTTTAACTTCCTCGGCAGTATCAAGTGAAAGT
>CASEHG010000431.1 GCA_949287565.1 uncultured Brachyspira sp. | reverse complement strand
CATATAACATCATTAGCATTAATTTTACCTTCAACATCAACAGAATCAAATTTAGGATTCCATGCCAAATAAATATTTTTTGATTCATCCAAAGGTTCTTTGCTAAGGCCTTGAACATTATCTAAATTATATTTATTAGCATCATAAATTATAAATCCGCCAGGTGCTAAAGGCAATCTTTGACTAGAATCCATTAACTTACTATCATAAGTATTATCCATAAAATCCATAACACCAAATTTAACATCAACAATTTTACCATTATACATGTCTTTTATCCAAGATTTAAATATTTCTTCTACACTATTACCAATATTTAACCCTTGAACAGAATTAACCAATCTAGTTCCTGTATCTAATGAAGGACTTGAATGTGCTATAGTTTTAATAGTTTCTTTATCGCCTTTCTCTAAAATCCATCTCATAAATACTGATGAAGAAGAATAACTAATATGAATATTAGGAATTTGAACTCTATTAATAATTACAGGGTAATTAATTGTTCCATCAATATACCAAGAATAAAAAGAATAGTAATGAAATAAATAAAAAAATAGTTTTCTATCATCATACCTAGTAGGGCAAAATAAAACAGATGTTGATTCGGAAAGTGCTTCGTTCAGCCATAAATCCATAGCTTTTCCGCCATTAATTTGATTAACACTAGCATTAATCAAATGCTGAAATTCATGAAGCATTGTTGCTGCTACCCTATCAGGGTCTTTTAAATATTCGCTATGTATATACAGATATTTACCATGATTGAGAGTTTCAGAATGATTATCATATAAATCATACGGATTAGAAAATCCTGCTCCACCTAGATCAGTTTTAGTAAAGAAATTATATATTAAAAATACCACTTTATCATTATTAATACTTGGAAAAGATATTGGTTCTCCATATATTCTTAATTCCTCATCATAATTTTCTTCAAATTTACTAAAAAACTTCTTTACATTACTCATATCAACTGATTGACCGTTTTGAATATAAACTATAGCATGAGAAGATTCAGCAATTTTTTTAAATTCTGAACTAGCTATACTATCAATACCATTATTTTCATTAAGATTTGCAATATTAAATTTGGCTGTTTCTGTATTATTAACATCATAATAAGTTATACCATAAACATTCTCTGATGGATTCAGTACTTTGTTACCGCATAATACTATAAATACAGTAAAAATATTTAAGTAAATAAATAATAATTTTTTCATTTTATTTCTCCATAGAGAATAAAAATAATATTATTCATAGATATACAATTTTTTAATAAACTATAACATACATTTTCATAATATTCAATAATATTTACAAACTATATAATTAAAATTTCTCTAGTTTGGTATTAAAATTTCGATACTAATAACACTATATAGGAATATTTTAAATTAATTATAAAAGGCAATATTGATATGAAAGGCAAACGTATAATAATAATAGGTGCAGGACTTCTTCAAGTACCAGCAATACAAATAGCTCAGGAAATGGGACTTTATACAATAGTTTTTGATTATAATAAAGATGCTCCAGGTATGAAGATAGCAGATTATCCTATGATAGTATCCACTAGAGATGTTGATGGAAGTGTAAGGGCAGCAAGAGATTTAAGCCAGAAAATGGAAATACATGGAGTTATTACTGTAGGTACTGATGCTTCTACTACCGTTGCTGCTGTAGCCAATGCTTTAGGACTTCCTGGAAATAGATTTGAAGATGCTTATGCTGCTTCAAATAAGATAAGAATGCGTGAAAGATTCAAGAAAAATAATGTACCTCAGCCGAATTTCTTTCCTGTATGGAATTATGAAGAGGCAATGGATGCATACAAGCATTTAAATACACCTGTTGTTGTTAAGCCTGCTGATAATATGGGGGCTCGCGGTGTAATGAAAGTATCAAGCGAAAGCGATGTATTAGCAGCATTTAACAGAGCTAAAAGTGCTTCACCTTCAGGAGAAGTAATAATGGAAGAGTTTATGGATGGACCTGAACTTTCTATTGATATGCTTATATATAATGATGAAATATATGTTACAGGGGTTGCCGACAGAATAATAGAATTTCCTCCGTTTTTTATAGAAACTGGTCATATACTGCCTTCTGCATTAGAAAAAGAAAAGCTGGACGATGCTATTAATGTTATGAAAGCTGGTATAAAAGCATTAAATTTAAAAATCGGAGCTGCTAAAGGTGATATAAAAGTAACAAAAAATGGTGCTATGGTTGGTGAAATTGCTGCAAGATTATCCGGCGGTTTTATGAGTGCATATACCTACCCTCTTGCTACAGGCGTAAATTTAATAAAAAATGCAATAGAAATATCATTAGGGAATCCTCCAAGCGATTTAAAGCCTAAATGGGATAAAGTTTCCGTTGAAAAAGCATTTCTTCCGGGTACAGGAATAATAGAATCTATTGACGGCGTTGAAAATGCTAAAAAAATAGAAGGTATTAAAGAAATATTTATTAAAACAAAACCTGGTGACATATTAGTTACTCCTACAAACAATTTAGAAAAAGCTGGTAATATAATAGCTGTAGGAAATACAAGAGATGAAGCTATAGCTATGGCAAATAAAGCTATGAGCTATGTACATTTCAAATTAACAGATGAAAAAAGCATCACTATAGATGAAATAAAAAAAGTTGCTAAAGAAAAATTATCTTCTAATTCAAATGCTTCATATTTATTTGTTGAAGATACTGAAGATAAAACAGGACTTTCTGAATATAATTTCAGCCCTAGCATAATTCATAAAGAACCAGAGGCAAATATAGAAACAAATATATTTAATATGCATCTATCTCAGCCTACTATAATAGATACAATCCATAATTTAAGAGAATCAATAAACGGCATTATGGATATAAAAGAATATTATGAAACAGTTATAGATGTAGCTTCTAATTGTGAAGTACTTGCAATATTTAATGACTTTAACGATAATGAAATATTTGAATTATCATTAAAAACTATAAAAGGAAGAAAAAGAGGTATTATTATGATAGATGGTAATAATACTCAAGAAATAATAACACAAAAATTACAATCAGCAGAAAAAAATGGTGCTTGTGCTGTTGGTATAGATTTTACTTACTGCTATAATATAAATGAATTAAATAAGATACATTTTAAAACTGAAAAAGATTTAGCAAAAATAGCCAAACAATTAGATATACCTTTAATCATAAAAGGGATATCTAGCAATAGAGATTTGGATAATATAAAAATATCTCATATAAATAATGTTTATTTTTCAAATAATAATAAGTATGCATTAAAAGGTATGGAAAAAGTTGCCGATACTGTAAATAAAGTAGATTTTAATTCAAATCACCACTTTAATGTACTTGCAGAATCTCCTAGATATGGAGTTGATGTATTTAAATATTTGGTATTGGGGGCAAATGCTGTTTGCGTTACTGAAGAAAGTTTTATCTCTATTATAGGAAAAGGAAGAAAGGGGCTTGAATATTTATTATATTCAAATAGAGATAAATTAGAAAAGATGATAAAGCTATTTGGACAAACAGGGGATGTTAACTATATTAAATATTAATTAGTACAAAATTAGGTAACTATTATGGAAGATAAACAAATAAACGTATCTAAATCATATATATACGGCTTTTTTGCTGCTATGATATGCACTTTGATATATAGTGCTGTAATTATACCTATATACATATTGTTGATATCACCTAATACTCAGAATTTCTTCGTGTATTTGTTATATGCACTTGATGTTTGGGTTTGGATATGGATTGGAATTTCTATACTATATGCTTTTATTATAGTATTAATGCAGCCTACCAAAAGTCATACTGGTGTTTCTAAAACAATAGAGAATTTACTTTTTTTTGTAGTTACTTCCGTAATATTGATATTATCTTTAAGTTATGTTCCGGAAATACAAAAATTATTGTATAAGAGAGATTACACATTCTATAGTAGTATATTAGCTATAGGATTATTCTTCATATCTATACAATTATCATATAATTTGAAAAAACTTATGATATTTATGTATAAAACTATATTATACAATTTAGGATATAATATAGGAGATGATACTGTAGAAGAAGATAATGAAAATTATTATGAAAATAATGAAAATGAAATAGTTAGAATAGATAAATCAGAATATGAAATATTTTCAAGCACTATAAAAAATATAATAGCATTTTCACAAAGATACAAGCATGCTATTGGAATAATAGCTTTCAAAATATCAAATGCAAGCTCTATAAGAGAAGAATATGGAAATGCTGCTTATAAAAAATTAGAAGATGAGCTTATAAAAGCTATAAAGAAAAATGCAAGAATTGGAGAAAATCAATGCCTACTTTATGAAGGTATTATATATTCTGTGATTTTTGCAAATGAAGAAGAGGCTTGGAAAGCTACAAAAAGATATTTTAAAGCATTGAAAAATTATAATTTTGAATACAATGATGAATCTGTAGATATTAATGTATCTATGGCTGTAAGCGGATTTGATTTTTCTCATAATATGTCAAACAAGATGTCTGTATTTGTTGTTAAAGATAATATGATGAAAAAAATCAAAGATGCTTTAAATGAATCAGAAGAAACTGGAAGTCCAGTTATATATTATGAATAAAAGGGATAAGAACCGTGGAAGCTTCATTAATTGTAATATTAGTCTTAATTGTTTTATTAGGTTTTGCCACTCAATATGTTATAAAGAGCGGCTCATACCCTATTAAACTAAAAAAAATTGTTCAGGCTTATAATGAACAAAACTATGATGTAGCCATGCGCGAGATTAATACTTTAGACCCTAAATATAAAAAAGATGCTAATATATTATGGATGACTGCTAATATGTATTATAAACAGCAGCAATATATATTGGCTATGGCTGCACTACAAAATATGATAGATGGGGCTTATTTTACAAAAGAATTAACAGAATTAGCTGTAAGAGAATTCTTGGCAAAAATATATGAACAAACAGGAAACAGTAAAAAAGCTATAGATGAATATGATATGATTACTAAAATTAGGGATCAGGATTATGATTCATTATATAAAGCAGGACTTGTTTGTTATAATTATGGTGAATGGGTTCAGGCTCAAAAATATTTATCATTAGCAGTAGCTCAAAATGATAGTAACCCTCAACTATTATACATGTTAGCTTTTTGTTTTTACAAAATTCGTTCATATCATGCAGCTCAGCAGCAAATAGAAAAGGCTATTGCTTTGGATAATTCAAATCCTGAATATCATTTACTTTTAGGTGAAATATTATCTTCAAGCAGAGATTTCCAAAACGCTATAAAAGAATTAGAAATAGCTTATGAAAGTAATGAAATATCAGATAAAGATGCAATATCTTTGAATCTTGCTAATTCTTATTATGAACTTGGCAATTTCTCTAAAGCTAGAGAATATTACGGACAGGTTTTAACTAAAGAAAATATAGCAAGCGAAAAAGTTGTGGATGAAAGATACAGATATGCTGAAACTTTGGTAAAAAATAAACAGTTTGAGGCTGCTGTTAAACAATGGGAAATAATTAAATCTATAAGAAATATATACTTAGATGTTGATCAAAAATTGAAAACTTATAGCTCTATTATTGCCAATAATGCATTCAGAACTGCATTAGAAATGGATATTATAGAATATCTTGAAAAATACTTCTATAGAATATTAACATTAAATGGATATGTAGTTACAGATCATACCAAAAAATCTGATACATTAGTATTCTTTGTAACTATTAAGAAATTCGGTTCTGAAGGTCAGTCATATAAGAGTACATTTGCATTAGACACTTCAGGATATCCTATGAGACAGGATACTGTTGATCAGTTTATGGAATATGCAAGACAGTATAAGAGTGCTCACTCTTTCTTAATAAGTATAGGTGATTTTGCTCCTAACTTGAAAGTAGATGATACAGTAATGATCATTGAACCTGAAAGATTTGAGGCTATTATCGAAGGTGTTATATCATTCAGCGATTAATGAACTAATAACTCATTTATTATACTCTATTAAAAAAGGTTATGACAAAAATCATAACCTTTTTTTATTGTTAAAAAATTAACTATTATACAAAATAAAAGCGGACTGCCAAAAATGACAATCCGCTCATTCTTATTTAAAGTAATTATTTAATTATAAACCTAATGAAACAATTACAAAGTTTTTAATAGTTGCAGTAGAACCTGCTTCTTTAGAAACTTCATCTATTAAACTTTTAATAGATATTTTGTTGTCAGTAAATAATTTTTGGTCTATAAGAACGCTTTCAGAATACCAAGAACTCATTTTACCATCAACAATTTTTTCTATCATGTTTTCAGGTTTTCCAGCATCTCTAACTTGTTTTTCAAATATTTCTTTTTGCTCTTTAACAGCATTAGGGTCTATTCCTTCCCTATTCAAAGCTAAAGGTTTTTCACTAGCAACATGCATAGCTATTTGATCAGCTATTTCCTGACATTTACCTTTAGGCTTAACATCAAATTCTACTATAGCAACAAGTTTATTATTGAAGTGAGCATAAGTACCGAAGAAACCATCAGTTTTCATAACTTTAGCTTCAGCAAGTACAGTTTTTTCACCCCATTTCTGTATGCCTTCATTTATCATACCTTGAATAGTGTCGCCATTAGAACCTTTAGCATTCAAAACTGTTTCTACTGATACATCATCTAATCCCATAGTAGTATTAGCAATTTCTTTAGCTAAATTGATAAATAATTCATTTTTAGCAACGAAGTCAGTTTCACACTGAAGTTCTATACAAGCAACTTTTGTTTTATCATCATTAACGCAAAAACCTATAGAACCTTCTTTAACAGTACGTTCATTCTTTTTAGCAGCAACAGCCGCACCTTTTTCTTTAAGAAGGCGAATAGCTTTATCCATATCGCCATCAGTTTCTTGAAGAGCTTTTTTACAGTCCATTATACCTACGCCTGTACGTTCTCTAAGCTCTTTAATAGTATCCATACTAATATTTGCCATTAATTTTTCCTTTATATTAAATATTTTATTATTAACAAATTATATTAATTATTCATCATCTTCTTGAGAAACACCATATTTTTCAGCAACAGCTTCAGCAGCTTCTGTAGCACTATTATCATAAACTTCTTCAGCAGCTTCATCAGAAGAACTGTCATGTTTAGCTAATGTTTCTTTTCCTGCTTCATTTTGTCCTTCTATAACAGCAGAAGCAACAACACCTGCAAATAAGCTGATAGCTCTTATAGCATCATCGTTACCAGGTATTGGGTGATCGATAACTTCAGGGTTACAGTTAGTATCTACAACTGCTACAACAGGTATTCCTAATTTTCTAGCTTCACTTACAGCAATATGTTCTTGCATAGGGTCTATTACAAATATCATATCTGGTAAGTTTTCCATATCTTTAATACCCGCAAAGTTTTTCTCTAATTTTTCTTTTTCTTTAAGAAGAAGTATAACCTCTTTTTTAGGAAGTTTATCAAAAGTACCATCAACCTCTTCTTTTTCTATCTTTTTGAGTCTTGCAATACTTTTTTTGATAGTAGCAAAATTTGTAAGCATACCGCCTAACCAGCGATTATTAACATAGTACATATCGCATTTTTCAGCAGCTTCTTTAATGCTTTGAGAAGCTTGTTTTTTAGTACCAACGAAAAGAACATTTCCGCCGTTTCTAGCCATTTCTTTTACTGCTTCATGAGCTTTTTTAACATAAGTTAAAGTTTTCATAAGGTCAATGATATAGATATCATTTCTCTCTTGGAAAATAAAAGGTTTCATTCTAGGATCCCATTTTCTAGTTGGGTGTCCGAAATGTACGCCTGCCTCTAAAAGGTCTTTCATAACTGGTAATGACATAATCATATCCTTTAAAATAAAAATAGAGTACCGATTAAGGCACCCTATCCATAAATTTCATATATAAACATTAGTATTATAAAAATCATAATGCTTTGATTACTAAATTAGTAACAATGTCTTTTTTATATTCTTTAATTTTAGAATATTAAGAACATTTTGCTATTATGGAAAAGTTTACCAATATAATCGGTTTAATATATAATACCATAACATAAAAAAAAGTCAATTATAAATATCAATTATTTCTAAAGAATAAAGCAGCACATCCTAAAACACCGGCATCATTTCCTAAAGAAGCAGGTTTTATTTCAAGATTATTAACCATCATTCTAAGTCCGTAATTTCTAACTCCTCTGTTAATATGCTCTATCATCATATCAAAATCTTTACAAAGTCCGCCGCCTATTAAAACCAAATCCAAATCAAGCATATTCAAAGCCTGTGCTATAGACATACCTAAATAGTAAGAACATTCTGCAATAGTTTCTTTAGCTAGAACATCGCCTTTTTTGGCAGCATCAAATAAAGCCTTAGCCTTTCCTTTATCTAATTCTTCATAAGTTAAAGTAGTAGGTATAACTCCTTTATGAATTTTCTGCTTAGCCATAGCAATGAAGCCCGTAGCAGAAGCATAACGTTCAATACAGCCGCTTGATCCGCAATTACATTTATCACCATCAGGAACTACAAATACATGTCCGATCTCTCCTGCTCCGCCTAAAGAACCAGTAAATAATTGCCCATTGAGTACAAATCCGCCGCCAACGCCTGTTCCAAGTGTAACAAACATTACAGACTGATAATCCTTTTCTTTACCGCTTCCATATTTTGCCTCACCTAAAGCTGCCATACTTGCATCATTAGCTGTCTTTGTATGTAAATTAAACTTATCGCCTATATCAGAAAATTTTAATCCTTTAAGACCTGGTATATTTTCAGCTCCTCCCATATGAAGTGTTTCTCTATTCATAACACCCGGACAGTCTATTCCCAAACCTACAGCTTTATAATCATTAGGTATATTACTTTTTAATTTTTCAACAAATTCTGTAATAACTTTCTTATGCTCTTCTGTTGTATGACTAGGATTTACATCAAAATTATCTTTACATAAAATATTGCCGTTTTCTTCTATAACAGCACCTTTCATAGATGTTCCGCCAATATCTATAGCTATAACCACTTCTTTCATAATTTAAAACTCCTAGTTATTTATTTTATATATATAATTGTAGTATTAAGAGTATAAATTGTCAAGAATAAAAATAAATTATAATTATCTTTGAATACGTCCTGAAGCATCTCCATTATAAACAGTCATAACCTCATCTACAGTTACAACATTAAAATCACCATCAAGAGAATGTTTCAAACAGCTGGCAGCAGCAGCAAACTCTAATGCTTCTCTATCATCTTTACCATTTAAAAGTGAATATATAAGTCCGGCAGCAAAACTATCTCCGCCTCCTACTCTATCCACTATTTTTATTAAATACTCTTTTGAAAAGAAATATTCTTCTCCATTATAAAGCATACAAGACCATAGATTTTCACTTGCAGAAATTGAACCTCTTAAAGCGATTCCAACTTTTTTTACTTTAAATCTATCTACTATTTCTTTAGCCACATCTTTATATCCTTCATGAGATAATTTACCTTCTATAATATTACTGTCTTTTGCTTTAATGCCGAATACTTTTTCAGCATCTTCTTCATTAGCAACACATATATCAACATAAGGCATTAATTTACTCATAGTTTCATTAGCTTCTTTTGATGTCCATAATTTCTTTCTATAATTTAAATCTAAACTAATAGTAATATTTTTTTCTTTAGCTTTTTTACAAGCTTCTATACAAACTTCAGCAACATTTTTCCCAAGTGCAGGAGTTATACCTGTAAGATGAAACCATTTAGCTCCGTCCAAAATTTTATCCCAATCGAAATCTTCTTTACTGCATTGTGATATTGAAGAATTAGCTCTATCATATATTACTTTAGAGCCTCTTTGACTTGCACCTTTCTCAAGGAAATATATACCTATTCTATTACCTCCAAAAACTATATTGGACACGTCAACACCATAACGTCTTAATTCATTAATACAAGCTTGCCCTATATCATTATTAGGAAGTTTAGTAACAAATGAAGCATCAATTCCGAAATTAGACAAAGCAAAAGCAACATTAGCCTCTCCTCCGCCAAATCTCACATCCAATGAATTAGCCTGTACAAATCTTAAATTTGAAGGAGGAGAAAGTCTAAGCATTATTTCTCCAAAAGTAACAACTGAAGCCATAGAAAAATCCTTTGTATTTATAAAAATAACAAATCACATAATTAACATAATTAACTTAACATAATAGTACATTATATTTATAATTATTTCAATGAAATTCTATAAATAAAAAAAGAAAGGAAACAAATTCCTTTCTTTTTTATAGTTTTATGTAATATTAAATTACCATCTTTTTTTATAGCAGTTTTATCAGACGGAATAATAATCTTTCATATTTGTTGTCATATTAAAGTAAATCTTATAAAGTTTTTTATTAATTTCAGGTAAATCCTAACAACTCTATTCTTCAGTTAATGATACTGTATGCATATAATTATTTTATTTTAAAATATTTAATCATACAGACATATTATCATTTAGAGTTAACTTTTTATTTTCTTCAACAGACTCTAAAACTATGCAGTTAGCTCCTATTATAGCATTTGCTCCTATAACAGTATTTCCTCCAAATATAGAAGCATTAGCATATATTGTAACATTATCACATACTGTAGGATGTCTTTTCTTACCTTCTAAAGCTCTTCCATTAGTCAATGATAAAGCCCCCAATGTAACACCTTGATATATTTTTACATGATGCCCAATAATAGTAGTTTCACCTATAACAATACCTGTACCATGGTCTATAAAGAAATAATCATCTATTTCAGCTCCTGGGTGAATATCTATACCCGTTTTTGAATGAGCAAATTCAGATATAGTTCTGGCTATCAAAGATTCATTTTGTTTATAAAATATATGTGCTATTCTATAATGAAATATAGCTCTAAATCCCGGATATGTGAATATTATTTCATCATAAGATTTTGAAGCGGGATCTGATTGATAAAAAAATTCTAAATCATGTTCTAAACTTATAACAATATCATCAAGCTGCTCTATAAAATCCAATAAATTAGAATCATCGGTAACTATTTTCATATAAAGTTTAGCTATACTTTTTTTGACAATATCTCTATTAGGGCTTTCTCTAAAAAAATTAGGAAACACATAATCTCTTATAAGTTTAACTATATCCCTAATATCTTTTTGATTAGGAAGCTCATTAAAAGTTTTTAATTTCATAAAAGTACCCATCAATTCCAAGAATATCTTTCACCTGTATCAGGCAATATACAAAGCATTTTTATTTTATAATCTTTTTTTCTTAAATTTCTATATAAATCTATTGCCGCATAAACATTTGCCCCTGAAGATATTCCTACAAGCAATCCTTCATTGAAACATATCTCTCTTGCTGTATTTATAGCATTCTCATCGGATACATCCATTATTTTTGATACTACATTTAAATCTAAAATTTCAGGTACAAAATTAGGACCTATTCCTTGTATTTTATGAGCAGAAGCACGTCCTTTTGTAAGTAAAGGAGATGACTCAGGCTCTACACCTACAACTATAGTATTCTTATTTTTATCAACTACATACTTTCCTATTCCTGTTATAGTACCGCCTGTACCAATACCGGCAAATATATAATCAACATCTGGAAGATCACTAAATATTTCAGGAGCAGTTGTAAGATAATGAGCATCTATATTAGACTTATTAATAAACTGACCAGGTATAACAGAATCAGTTATTTTTTTATTTAATTGTTCTGCTCTTTTTACAGCAGCATCCATTCCGCCGTCTACTAGCTCCAATCTTGCTCCGTAATTTCTTATAAGTTTTCTTCTCTCTTCAGACATAGATGAAGGCATAACTATTATAACATTTAATTTTAAATACTTTCCAATAGCTGCCATAGCAATTCCTGTATTTCCTGAAGTAGGTTCTATTATAGTGGCACCTTCTTTTAATTTACCTTCTTTAAATAAATCTAATATAATTTGTTTAACTGCTCTGTCTTTTATTGAACCAGCTGGATTATTCTTTTCTACTTTTCCATATAATTCTGCATTTTCACCTAAATTAAATTTAGATTCTATATT
>CASEHG010000430.1 GCA_949287565.1 uncultured Brachyspira sp. | reverse complement strand
GATAAATGCTGCATTGCTGGTAATTTACTTTGATTATTGTTATAATATCTTTAACAAATATAAAGGCTTAAACTTATGAATAAAAAATTCTTTGCATATATAGAATACGATAAAGAAACTGATGTATATGTAGGATATATTCCTTCAATCGCAGGAGCACATACTCAGGCTGACACTTTGGAGGAATTATATATAAAGTTAAAAGAAGTTTTGGATTTATGTCTTGAAGAAATGGATAGTGACGAAATTAATACTATACCTGAATTTGTAAAAATAGAAGAAATAGAATTGGTATGAGCAGGCTTATATTAAAAGACGCTAAAACTATTGAAAAACTTTTATTGTTATTAGGTTTTATCAAGGATAGACAAAAAGGAAGTCATGTATTCTATAAACATAAAGACGGAAGATGTACTGTTCTTCCTTTTCATTCAAGTAAAGTAATATCAAGACCTTTAATGCGTAAAATACTAAATGAAATCAATTTAGATATAGATAAATATAATGATTTAATAAGCAAATTGTAATTAATAAATTAGAATATACTTAAACAACTATATTTTGTCAAAAATTATTTTCTTAGTTTTATTATTTGTGGGGACTAGCCCCACCGTTCTGCGTACTTCGTAACACCCCCAGTTCTTTTGCGACCGTAGGGAGTGCCTGTGGTATTGGCACAGGCGAAGCCCGCCTGCGGTGAGAACCTATATCCTCGACAGGCTCGGATACGCTTCGCGAAAGACTGCATTTTTATAGGCTATACCCTATATTTAATAGACATGTTTTTAATATAAAGTTCTAGCATTTGCGTTTTTTGCTACTTTTTTGTGCGGCAAAAAAGTAGATGAAATTATATAAAGTGGATCAGTTGACAAAGTTAAAAATTTTCAGTATATATAAAAAACTGCTATTTGTATTAAAAACAGCAAATAAATTTAAGAATATAATAAAATTTTAATTACAAATCAGTACATTGGTATAGTATAAAGATGTATTAATAGATTGTAAAAATATTGTATTTGACATATTTTTTTATTTAATATATAGTTTTTTATATTATTTATTTTTATTTTGGGGGAATTATGCTTAATTTGAGTCTTTTAATACGTTCATCTATAAATATTATACAGGTTATAAGTTATGAAACTATGCGTATAGAGGGGCATATATCTCATACGGCCGCAGAATTAAAGAGAGATTGGTATAAATGGAATACTGCTTCAGGACTTAAAAAATTTGATAATAGCAGCAAGAATTTTAGAATCATTGAAAATATGGAAGATAACAGAGCGGTTCTTGAGTGGTATGAAAGCGATGATGCTAAAAATTCTATAGTAATACTTGAAGAGTTTGATCTGCAATTGGGCGGATATAATGGAATGCAATGCAATCCTTATTTAGTAAGTAAAATGCGAGATATTGCTATATCAAATTATTCGGATAGAACTTTGATACTTCTTCAAACTAAAAGAGGGCTTCCTTCAGAATTAGAAAAAGATGTTTATATAGTTGATGTTGATTTGCCTCAAAGAGAAGATTTGCAGGTAATATTCAGATCTACATGTAAAAAGTATAATATAAATCCCCAAGGCAATATAGAAAAAATAATAGATAGTGCATTAGGCTTAACAGTAATGGAGGCAGGACGTGCATTTTCAAAAGCTATAGTGCATACAGGACAATTAACAGAAAAAGAAATACCAATAATAATATCTGAGAAAGAAGCAATAATAAAAAACAGCGGACATTTAGAGTATTATCATCATAATGAAACATTAGACGATATAGGCGGACTCGATGTTTTAAAAAATTGGCTAAGAAGAAGAGGAAGAGCATTCGAGCAGGGTGCTAAAGATTATGGACTTGAAACACCTAGAGGAATATTACTTTTAGGAATACCTGGAACAGGAAAGAGTTTATGTGCAAAAGCAGTTGGGGCAGCTTGGCAGTTTCCTATTATTAAACTTGATATGGGAAAAATATTCGGCGGAATAGTAGGAGAGTCTGAAAGCAATATTAGAAAAGCTTTAAAAATAGCTGAGGCAGTTTCTCCTTCAGTACTTTGGATAGATGAGATTGAAAAAGGACTTTCCGGTATGCAGTCATCAGGTGCTACTGACGGAGGTACTACTTCAAGAGTATTAGGTACTTTTTTAACTTGGATGCAGGAGAAGAAAAAACCTGTATTTGTTGTTGCCACTGCAAATAATATATCAGGACTTCCTCCAGAGCTTTTAAGAAAGGGACGTGTTGATGAAATATTCTTTGTTGATTTGCCATTAAAGCCAGACAGAGAAGAAATAATAAAAATACATTTAGGAAAATACAAAAGAGACTATAAAAATTTTGATATTTCAAAGATTGCTGATGAATGCGAATATTTCTCCGGTGCTGAAATAGAAGAAGCTATCAAAGAGGCATTATTCAGGGCATTTGACGAAGGAAAAGAAATAACAACAGAACATATAATAGAATCTATGAAAAAAACTTATCCTATATCAAAAACAATGAAAGAGAATATAAGCGACATGAGAAGATGGGCAAAAGCAAGAGCTGTACTAGCTTCATCTAATGCTTGGGAAGAGGATGAAGCTTCAAAAGGCAAACCTATACCTCAATTAAAACAAGAGCAGTATAATCCTTTTATTCAATAATTGATTGATTAATAAGATTGTGAATTGTAATATTGTATTAATGAATAGTTTTTTAACTTTTTCATTAATACAATTTTATTAAAGGAGTATTAAATGCCTTTTTGGGGAACTATCAAACAGTTTAATAATATAAAATATATAGCCCTTTTGCTTCTTTGGGGCACCAAAAGAAGTGGGGTATGGGGCAAAGCCCCAGAATATAAAAAAATATAATTTTATTTTTGATAAAATATAGTTGTTTAGGTATATTTTTAAAACAAATATTTTTATAAAAAAATTATTATTAAAATATAAACGTCAATTTTTGTCATAGGTATTAACTATAATTAAGTTAAATAATAAATAATAGAGGTTTAACTTTATGGATATTTTTGAAATTATTTGCAATGCTGTAGACAATTTTGATGACGGCTTTGAAAATGTTTTAGAGTCACTGAATGAAAAAATAGAAGGCAGTGAGAATAAATCAAGAAGGAGTTCATATAAAAATAATACTGCTGTAAGAAATAATAAAAGAAATACAGCAAGAAGAAAAAATAATAATTTAGAAAATAATAGTATTTTAATTGATGTT
>CASEHG010000429.1 GCA_949287565.1 uncultured Brachyspira sp. | reverse complement strand
TTCAGCAGTAAAACCCACAGGAACAGATACACCTATAAATTGAGGCTTAGTTATATAATATTCTGTACCTCCTATTTCTATTGAAGCTCCCTCACCAGTAAATGCTATATTATGAGCAGCAAAGTCATAATATGGTGCCATTGTAAAACCTGTATCACCTATTGAAAAAGCACCTATAGGATTTGAAGCATCTATATTATAGAGTCCAAATCCTGCCCCTCCTTCTTTAGAGTCCATTCTTGGAGGTGCAACTTTATATGAAGTACCTGTAAAATCTGCTACAGAACCTTGATATAATACTCTTATTTGAGGCTCTATTAATACAGGATCTGTTGCTGCTATAAAATATCCTCTAACATCTATACCTATTGACTGACCTATAGTATCTTTTATAAATCCATATTTACCATTCTCTCCTACAGTCCCCATATTCATAGGTAGATTACCGCCTCCTGTTAAATCTCCGCTTCTGCTTTCATTAGCTTTTAATTTATACATTCCATATTTAAGATTAACTCTTATTCTGCTGAATATATTATTTCCTGTATAATATTCTATTCTAGTATCTGTAGAAACTGCTATATCTCCATTATTAACACTTCCGCTTCCTACTCCTATTGTAACAGGGACATTGATTCTCAAGTTATCATTCAAAGCAGTTGCTGTTATTATAGGAGTATGTGCCTGCCAGCTTCCTGATACATATTTGAATTGATAACCCAATCCTATACCGAAACTTTCTGTTTTATATCCAAATCCTGCTATTGCTGCCGGTCTGAATGTATTTATTCCGCCTTTAGTACCGCTGTCTAAATTATCAAGCAATACTCCCGCAGTTTCTCCTGTTACTCCAACCATAAATCTTAAATTTTCAGTTCCTGCTAATACACCTAATCTATCAAGTCTTATCGTTAATTGATTCTCATCAACCAAAAAATCATTAAAATCTTCTACAACAGTATAACTGAATGCACTATAAGCAGTTATTACTAAAGCTGCTAAAATAAAATATAAACGTTTCATATCATAATCCTTTATTTTGTTTTTTTAACAACTTTGTATTTTATTAATTCAAATATATTTTTACCCTATCACTATTATCAAACTGTTTTTATAATGGCTTATTTTTAGTATTATTTCTCTCTATAGCCTCCTCTAATAATTTTCCATTAGGATATATTTTTTTGCTAATTTCAATATATTTATTATAATTTTCATTGTCTTTTATTTTAAAATAGTATTGTGATAACCAAACATAAGATAAATATTTCTGATATTTTTCTTTTGAATTATTCAATGCTGAATTAAAATATTCAAAAGCTTTCTTATTGCTTCCGCCTGCTATAGCCGGAGCATGCATATATCCAATAGCTGTACCTAAAAGAGCGAAAAAATTAGATTCATCTTTCTCTAAAATCTTTTTATATATCTCTTTGCTTTTAGAACCGAAAGAAATTTTTTCAGAAAGCCCGCTGTAATAAACTATATAGCTCATTAATTCAGATACGCTTATTAAATAATCAATATCTTCTGATTTAATATAATCTGCATTATCATTTATAGCTTCTTTCAAATAATTATATTTTTCTTTTTCATTAGTTATGCTCTTTGATGTAATAAGAACATATATATTTTTATAAGTCTTAGAAGTATTATTCTCTATTGACTTTATATCATATGAAGAAGAATAATATTCATTATAAAAATTATTTATTTCTTTAGATTCATAAGAATATATTATATTTGTTATTATAAATAAAATAATTATGTATTTCATTTAAGCCTCTACATAAGTTAGTATATATATCTAATTTGTTAGTATATTCTAACATTTAAATAAAAAAAATCAATAGCCAAAATAAATAAAACATTTTATTTTATAATTTTTTATAATTCAAAATAATAAAAAAAACACATTAAATAGTATTTTAATAATTGAAAAAAAAACTATATTGATATATCATTACTATAAATAAAAATTTGATTAAATAATAAATTTCATTGGAGGAAATATGGCTGTATCTAAGAAAAAAGCAGCAGTAAAATCTTCATCAAAAAAGGTTTCAAAGTCTGCTAAGAAAACAGTTGTTGACAAAAAAGCTGCATCTAAGAAAGCTGTTAATGTAAAAAAAGCTTCAAAAACTGCAGAGAAAAAAGTAATTGCTCCTAAATATTATGTATCAGAAACACCATTAAAAAGTGCTGATAAAGAGATATTTGCTGCAATGAAAAATGAGTATAAGAGAGAAGTTAATGGCTTTGAACTTATAGCTAGCGAAAATATAGTTTCACGTGCTGTTATGGAAGCACAAGGCTCTATATTTACAAACAAATATGCTGAAGGCTATCCGTCAAAAAGATATTACGGCGGATGCAGTGAGGTTGATATTGTAGAAGATTTAGCAAGAGAAAGAGCTAAAAAATTATTCAAAGCTCCTTTTATAAATGTACAGCCGCATTCCGGTTCTCAAGCTAATATGGGTGTTTATATGGCAGTTCTTCAGCCGGGAGATACATGTTTAGGATTATCACTTGATTCTGGCGGACATTTAACTCATGGTAAAAATGTTAATTTCTCAGGAAAAATTTATAATTTCCAACACTATAATGTTAGTAAAGAAACTATGCAAATTGACTATGATGAGCTTAGAGATACTGCAAAAAAACTTAATCCTAAATTGATTGTTGCAGGCGGAAGTGCTTATCCTAGATTCATTGATTTCAAAAAATTCAGAGAAATAGCTGATGAAGTTGGTGCTTTACTAATGGTGGATATGGCTCATATTGCAGGACTTGTTGCTGCTGGCGTTCACCCTAGCCCTGTTCCTCATGCTCATTTCGTTACAGGTACTACTCATAAAACTTTGAGAGGTCCTAGAGGCGGATATATCATTTCTACAGAAGAAGATTTAGCTAAAAAAATAGATAAAACTATATTCCCTGGTATACAAGGCGGTCCTTTAATGCATGTTATAGCTGCTAAAGCTGTATGTTTTAAAGAAGCTTTAGATCCTAAATTCGTTAAATATCAGGAACAAGTTGTAAAAAATGCTGAAGCTATGGCTAATATGTTCCTTGCTAAAGGATACGAATTAATTTCAGGCGGTACTGATACTCATTTAATATTAGTTGATGTAAAAAAATCTAAAGGCATAACTGGTCAGCTTGCTGAAACTATTTTAGATAAAGCACATATAACTATAAACAAAAATGGTATACCTTATGATACTGAATCTCCAATGGTTACAAGCGGAATAAGATTAGGTACTCCTGCTATAACTACAAGAGGTTTAAAAGAAAAAGATGTTATGGAATTAACTCAGTATATAGATGAAGTTCTAAGCAATAGTAATGATGAAAAAATGATTAATGCTGTTGGTAAAAAAGTAGCTGCTCTATGTAAAAAATTCCCTATGTATAAATTTATAGCTGATATGTAAATTATATAATAGCATAAAAGGGAAGCTGATAATTTATCAGTTTCCCTTTTTTATTGCTTATTTTTTTATTATAATATCAAATAATCTCTATATAAAAATATTTCATCTATTCTATTTAAAACTATATCAGCACCATTCTCTAATAATATTTCTTTACTGTAACTATTTGTAATTGCCGCTGTAGTTATTCCTGTTTTCTTTGCCCCTATAATACCGGCAAGACTATCCTCAAATATTATAACATCTTCCTTTTTTATATTATTATCCAATTTTTTCAAAAGTTCAAAAGCATTTAAAAATAAATCAGGGGCTGGTTTAGCCTTTAATTCTCCATTATAACATGAATAATCTTTTATATATTTTGATATGCCTTTTTTATCAGACATTCTTGTAACATAATTTATATTACTGTTTGATGCTATAACAATATTAATATTTTTTAATCTTTCTAAAGTTTCCATAACACCGTCAAAAGTTTCTAAATCTGTTTCTATTATTTTATGAAAATAAACTTCAGCTTCTTTAAAGAAATTATCTGGTATATTATATCCTTCTTTTTTCAAAATATTATCTATATCTTTAGTTTGATATCCTGCTAAAGATTTAAAATCAACCTCTTTAAGTACATTCATTTCATTAGATGTATGAATCAATGCCTTAGTATATAAACTTTCGCTATCAACTAAAGTTCCGTCAAAATCAAATATTGCAGCTTTTACCTTTATATTTTTATCCATCATTTTTTTCCTTAATGTTTAAAATATTTATTGATGCAAATATTTTATATTTTTTTCAATCAAAATCAATAGTGGTATAATGTTTGATAATAAATTATATATATGTTATAATTTGAATAAAGAGCTGATTTATGAAAAATATAGTAATCCAAATAAAAGGAGTATATTATTATGGGATTAAAATTAATTATTGCTAAGGATGCAAATGCGGTAGGAAAAAAAACAGCAGCAGAAATTATTAATTTATTAAAAGTAAAAAAAGATGCAGTTTTGGGACTTGCTACAGGAGGTACTGCTGAGGCTGTATATCCTCATTTAATAAAGGCTTATGAAAAGAAAGAAATTGACTTTAAAAATGTTAAATCTGTAAATTTAGATGAATATAAGGGATTAGACCCTAAAAATGAACAAAGTTATAGATATTTTATGAACAAAAATTTATTTGATCATGTTAATATTGATAAAAAGAATACTTTTGTTCCTAAAGGTATAGGAGAAAAAGAAAAAATATTAAAAGAATTTAATGATAAAATAAATAAGCTTCCTAGAGATATACAATTATTAGGAGTGGGCCCTAACGGACATATAGCATTTAATGAACCTGATGAAGCTTTACATGCTGATGCATTATGCGTTAAATTAGATGAAAAAACTATTAAAGCTAATGCAAGATTCTTTGCTTCAGAAAAGGAAGTTCCTAAAGAAGCATTCAGTATGGGTATGGGCGGAATATTAAAGGCCAAAAAAATAGTTATAGCTGCTATTGGTAAAGGAAAAGCTGCTGCTATGAAAGAACTTCTTACTAATGATAAAGTTACTACTAAATGTCCTGTTACTTTCCTTAAACTTCATGATGATGTTGTTGTTGTTATAGATCAGGAATTAGCTGATGCTATAGGTTTAGAAAAGAAAAAAGGATGCAAAAAATAATAAATAATTCTTAAATATATTATAAAAAATAGGGATAGTTTAATGCTATCCCTTTTTTATGCTTAAAAACTATATAAAAATATATTCTATTATATTTTATATAATTCTTAAAAAATGGTTATATTTATA
>CASEHG010000428.1 GCA_949287565.1 uncultured Brachyspira sp. | reverse complement strand
TAACAAAAAAACAAAAAAAAAAAAATAAAAATCACATAACCGTGCGTAGAGTAGATTATAAATTAAATAAAAGCAAGGGTGGGTGCTAATAAATTCTAATTTAGCAATAAATATAATTAATATTAAAATTTAAAATATAGCAATAAATTTTAAGGGGGGGGTATGTAATTAAAGTTTAAAAAATTACTTACATTTTCCCACCCCTTAGACTTATAACTTTTATTTGCAATTTTAATTTTATATTTTCTTTTTGCTTATTTAGAATTTATAGCTGCCCACCCAAGATTTATTTCAGATGCATTGTTTATTTACCACATCTATATATGATGTTAATAATTATAGTTTACACTATATATAAAATGCGTTTATAATTAAAAATTATAAAGAAAAGAATAATATAGTTTTACTATATTAAAAAAGGGGCTTATAAAAAGCCCCCTCATAATTATATATACTTTTTTATATTTTTATTATTGAGCAGTATCTCCGCCAAGTGAAGGCAAGTACCAAGTTATACCAGTAGTAGTTTCAAAGTATACAGGAACTTCACCAACATCTACTTGAGGAATTTTTCCATATTTGCCGTTAATATCCATTTCGAAGTACCATTCTAAGTCTTCAACAGGAGTTACATACATTTCAGCATAAGCACCCCATGTTAATTTATGAGAAACAACTTCTGATCCGCCATTATAAATAGATTTAAATTTCTTATAAGTATATTCATAACCTAAAGAAGGTTCAAAATATAAAGAAACTATATCGCTGTTTGCTGCCAAAGATAATACAGGCTTAACAGCAAGTTTATAAGGTCTTACAGCATAGTATCCGCTTCCGCTTGACCATTCATAAGGGCTGCTAGGATCATAACCACTGTTGCCATTAACATTAGGTCTGAAATAACCATTGTTTATTATAGTGATATTATCATCTATTAAATCGCCTCTTAAAGCTGTAGCATAATCTATTCTAATATATGGATTAATAGTAACATTTCCTATTTGTGTATTCAAGAAATATAATCTCAACTGTAAATGCATATCTTCTGAAAGAAAATCATGACCTACATTGCTGTTTTCTATTTTCCAATTTCTATAAGAAGCATACACTCTTATTTGATTGAAAGCATCTATTCCAGTCAAATATCTAACTTCCATATTATTGAATCCTATACCTGTAAATTTATATCCTAAATCTTTAGAGTAAGTGTCATTTTGATCTGATACAGCTATTTGTATAGGAATTGCAAATCTTAGATTGTTATTTAAAGCATTAAGAACAAGCGTAGGAGTATGTACTTGTATAAATCTGTTTATATAAGTGAAATTGTATCCAACACCGACACCTATCATATCAGAAGTATACCCTATACCTAAAGATAATGTAGGGTTAAAAGAAAGAGATTCATTATTTTGTGCACCTCCATCTGATGATAAAATACTGCCCAACCAACCATTATCAGCTCTGAAACCGAAAGTACCTTTAATTGTACCGTTGCCTAAAGTGAATCCTAACTGATCCATTCTAGCTCTAAATTGGTTTCCGTCAGTAAGGAACCCAATCCAGTCATCACCGTCTACACCGTACATACCGAATGCTGAAACTGTTGTAATTAATAAAGAACCTATTACAGCAGCTAGGAACTTTACTTTTTTGCTAACTTTTTCTATCATAAAGTTATCTCCTAAATATTTTTTATACTATTACTCATTTCTGAGTATCAGCATCTAATATAGTACCGGACAAGATTGCTTTGTCCGGCATTAAAAAAAGTTTTATTAACTACAAGTATTGTAAAAAAAAAAAAAAAAAACAATATGAAAATATCATTTTTGCGATAAAATATATAATTTTTTGGTATAATTACAGCTTGGTGAAATGATTTTTGTTAGCTTAAATATTAATATAAAATTATAATTTTTATTTCAGCATAAAATGTTTATTGGCAGGATATGTAATTAAAGTTTAAAACATTACTTACATTTTCCCGCCCTTTAGATTTATGACTTTTATCTGCAATTTTAATTTAGTATTTTCTTTTTGATCACTTAGAATTTATAGCTGCCCACCCAAGAGTTTTTTAAATTTATAGTGTTCTCACCGCACGCATAGTAAAATTTAAAACATAAGATACTTTTGAATTATAATATTAATAATAAATATAAGTTATCTCACCGTGCCTTGAATGAATTTTATAAAAAACATAAAAATAAAGGCTTCACTCTTATAAAGTAAAGCCTAATCATTTATTAATATTTTATTCTCAATTATTTTATATTTGTATTCTAATAATTATTCATCTTTATTGAATTCCAAATCTTTAAGCTCTCTTAATTTTGGAAGATCATCTAAACTATTTATACCGAAATGCATTAAGAATTTATCTGTAGTGCCGTAAGTTTGTCTTTTATCTAAATAATCCTTTCTTCCTTTCCAAGCAATGAAGCCGTCTTCCATTAAAGCTCTTAAATGATAACCGCTGTCGCTTTGTCTTATATCATCAATTTCAGCTTTAGTCAAAGGCTGTTTATATGCTATTATAGAAAGAGTTTGAAGCATTGCTTTTGATATTTTTTTCTTTCTCTTTTTGTCATATATTGCCGATAATGTACCGAATGTAGAAGGTATTATAGTCATAAGTATAGAATCTCCTACTTCAAGTATCTCTATAGCACTTTTAGCATTTCTATATCTATTATTGATATTTTCTATATGAGTTCTTATATCAGAATTTTCGCATTTGAAAAGAGTTCTTAATCTGCTTATTGGAACATTGCCTTCAACATATATGATAGCTTCCATAATCTTTTCAAGCTCTTCTTCGTTTGCAAGTATAGAATCGTCTATCTCTAAAGCGTTTTTATTTTCAGTATTTACTGCCTGAGTATCTGCATTATTTTCTGAAATTTCATTCTCCAAAAGAGCACCGTTTGTTTCAATCATTTCATCCATAATATTTATATCCCTAAAAAATAACTTCCTTTTTATTTTTTAATATAAGCAGATTATAGCATATTAAAAACTTTTTTCAATCGTTTAGACATAATTTTGTGTATATATTTTTATGGGAATATAAATTTATTTTCAGTTATTTTCTTTGCAAAGTTTAATAGTTTCATCATTAATGATTCTTCTTATAATCTCTATATTAGAATCATCAAAGTTTTTAGGGAAGTATATGCTTTTTATTTTTATATTATTGTTATTTAAAATTGCTCTGTAATCATAATCTTCTGAATTATAGCTGAATATAGAAAGTAAAGTATCATAATGAATATTATCTTCTTTAGTGATAAACTTAGCAGTTTTTCCGTAAATTTTTTCTTCTTCATTATAATTTTTTGTTTTAATTATAATTGAATCCGAAGCTTCATATTCTATACATATGCTATTATCATCTAAATTATTAATAGAAGAATTAAATGAAGCGAAATCATTATTAAAATGTTCTATAACAGGTTTTATTGCAGTTAATTTTCCTGCTTCTATAGTTTTTTCTAAAATATTAAATATATTTTCTGTTTCTGTTTTTTTATCTAATAATAATTTAAGAGTGTCTGTATTATAGTTAATATTTTTGTATAGATTGCAAGAAGAATTATTTTTATGTATATTATGGAACTCTATAGTTTTATTTAAAGATTTTTCAAATAAGTCTAAAAAGTCATTATATTTTATTATATTTCCTTTCAATAAAGTATATGATAATAAAAATATATTATAGCTTGCAAAATTATCTTCTTTTAAATCGAAATTATCTATATATCTATTGTAAGTATTAAGAAGTAAATCATAATCTTTTTTCAAATAATATATAACAGCCAAATTATTATAAAGCTCGAAAGATGATTTTTTATTTTCTATTAATTTATTATAGCATATAGAGGCATTATCATAATCTTTTATTCTATAATATGACTGAGCCAGCATATTATAAATATCATCATTTCTTTTATCAGTTCTTAATGCATATTCTATAACTTTATTATAATCTTTATTATCAAAACATATTGAAAGTAATTTATCATAATGTTTAAATGAATTAGGATTTACTTCTATAATTTTATCAGCAATATTCAAAGCATTATCATATTCTTCTAAATCAAAGTATAGATTAAATAATATTTCATAAGAATTGCTGTATGAAGGATTAAGCTCTAATGCTCTATTTAAATAAATTAATGATTTTTCTTTTTCGCCTAAATAATAGTAGGATAAACCTATGCCGTTGTATGAATCTGCATTATTATTATTTATATCTATTGCTTTATTGAAATTCTCTATCGCATTATTATAATCTTCTAAATTATAATAGGCTAGTGCCAAATTATTATAAGCCTTATAATATCTGTCATTAATTTCTATAGATTTATTGAAATAGTTTATAGCTTTGTCATATTCTTCATTAGATGAGTAGCATATACCTATAAAGTTATAAGCCTTATAAGCGTTATTGTTTTTTTCTATCACTCTTTCAAAACATTCTATAGCTTCATAATAATATTTTTTAGAATAATAGCTTATGCCTAATTTATTATAATCGGTAAAAGTATTAATATCTAATTTTTTGGCCTTATCAAAATAAAGTGCCGCCTTATCGAACATCTTTCTATTGAAATAAACTAAGGCTAAATTATTATAGGCATTGGCATATTTAGGATTAATATCTATAGCTATATTGAAATATTTTATTGCATTATCATAATCTTTTAGGAATGAGTATACTGCTCCCAAAGTATTAGCTATTTTGCATGACTTACCATTATACTGTAAGAATTTATTAAAGCATTCTATTGCCTTTTCATAATTACTAATATTATAATAGCTCATTCCAAGCATATCATAAGCTTTAAAAACTCTTTCATCTAAAGATTTTGAATGTTCAAAAAACTCTATTGCTTCATTATATTTTTTATTTTTATAATAGAATAAAGCTAGATTATTAAAGGCCTTATCATATTTAGGATTAATTTCTATAGCTTTATTAAAATTTTCTATGGCATTAGTATAATCTTTTTTTTCAAAATAACTTATTCCAAGCAGATTATATGCTTTAAAAGAATTAGGGGTGATTTTTAAAGTTTCATTGAAGCATTCTATAGCTTTGTCATACTGTTTTATAGCATGGTAACTTATACCAAGAAGATTATAAGATTTAAAAGTTTTTATATCTACTTTTTTAGCTTCTTCAAAATATCTTACAGCATCTTCATACTCTTTAAGCTCAACGCATACCTGTCCTTTATATAGATTTGCTCTATAATTTTTAGGAACTTTTTTTAATATAACATCTAATATTTCAAGAGTCTGATGATAATCTTCATTATTAAGTCTGTATGAAACTTCATTTAAAAGATTTTCCATCTTTGTATTGTACATAAAAACCCCGTATACAATTATTGTAAACATTTTACAATGAATATGTATATTATGTCAACATTAAAATGCAATTTTTTATTTATTAAAATACTTTTTTAAATCATCATCATTTATATTAATAGATATAAGTTTTTTACTGTTTTTCTCACCCTTTAATATTTCAATATCTCTTTTTTTAATATTAAGCTCATCAGCCAAAAAATCAATTATAGCCTTATTAGCTTTGCCGTCTATAGCCTTAGCCATAATACGAATGGAATAGGTTCCATTCTCGAATTTAAAACTGTTGGATTTAGCTCCCGCTGTTACTTTAACTTCTATATTCATATATTATAATTTTGTTTATTATATTTTTATTAAAACTTATAATATTTCTTTTGTCAATATAACTTATATGAATCCAATAGAAGTAAAATTATTTATGTCATTTAACTTTATTATTGCTTTCAAAGCATATAAAGTCTTTATAATATTTTCAGATGTATATTCAATATTAGCATTAAATATTAAATTTCTAAATAATACTATTTTTTCCAAATCAGATGAAGAGATAATACCATTTTTGTTTTGGCATAAATATAATAATGAACAAAATAATATTTTATCTTTTATATACAATTCATAATTTTTAGGTTCTTCAGAAAGTATACAATCTAAAATATTTTCATTATAATAATTTTTTATTTTTTCTTTATTATATTTTATAAATTGAAATGCAGGAATAACCCAATCTAATATTTTATGATTATCTTCTTTAATACTCATTAAATCAAAATTAAAATCTATTTCTTTGCTGTCTTTTTTAGAAATATTATTTTCTATTACAAAAATATTTCTAGCCCAATATAAAATAGTATTTGAAATATCATCTGTATTATAAATATAATCTGACATTGTATTTTATCTCATTTTGAATGCTTATTTATTAATTTTACATATATTTGTAAACCCTGCAGTAGGAACTCCTAAACCTCTTATAAGCCTAGCCCAATAATTAACCTGTGCCGCAGTGGAAGCTAATATTAATATGGCACGCTCTGAATACTCTTTTTTTACTTCTGTGATTAATTCTTCAGATATTATTACAGGTGTTTTTGTTATGGCTGAAATATATTTTAAAGCAATCTTTTCCTTATTTGACATAGTAGGGCATGCATCTATATCTTTATTTTGTAAATATTTTATTTCTTCTTCTGTTACATTTTCTTTATCGTATTCAAAGCTGTTCATATCTATACAAAACGGACATGCCACATCTATTGAAATCTGTATTCTTATGAGTTTCAAAAGTCTTTTAGGTACTTCTTTATCATCATGAGTTATTAGTGCCTCCATTACACCTGAACTTATTGCAGTTTTAGGATTCCAAGCTAAAATCTTTGGAAGGAGCAAATCTTTTTTCACTTTCTTTTTTGCTATCCACATAGGCAGTTTTAAAAAGAATGGTATTTTTTTAGGCGGGTTAATGTATGCAGTAGTTTCACTTTCAAAATAATTGTCTTTATTGCTTTGTATGTCAAAATTTAAATTATCCATTATTAAATTATCCTTTTTTCAAAAAAATTTGTATATTATTGTTAAACTATAAAATATTAGCTAAAATTATAAAATGATTTTTTATATTAATCTATATATAATTATTTACAAGTAGTTTCAAATTTATTAAATATGATTTATAATATAGCACTAATAGTGTAAAAGGAGCTTATGGAAAATATTAACAAATATCTTCATGAAGTAGATGAACATATAAAAAATAAGAACTATAATGATGCATTTTCCTTATGCAATGATATTTTATTTATAAACCCAAATAATATAGAAGCTATGTTTAAAGCTGGATATTGCTGCTATAGATTAAAAAAATATGATATATCCATGATGCATTTTATAAAAGCTTCTTCATTAGAGAAATTCAGTACTAATAAAGCTATATATAAATACTATATAGGAAGATGCTACTATTCTTTAAGAGTATATAAAGAGGCATTAGAATATTTTAAAAATGCATATAATTTGGATAATAACAATAAATACTATACTCTATGGCTTGGAATAACATATTCTAAAATAGCTGTAAATGATAATGATTATAATACAGCATTAATGTATTTGTCTATGTCTTTGGGCTCAGAAGATTATTTAGTATATGGATATATAGGATATTGTCATATTCAATTAAAAAATTATGATAAAGCTATTATGTATTTAAATAAATCTGTAAACTTGAGGGATAATGATTATTTAAGCAGATATTATTTAGGTAATACATATTTTATAATGCAGGTATATGATAAGGCTTTGGAGCATTTAAGCGAATCTGTAAAATTAAAAGATGATGATTTTGATAATTGGTTTGCTTTAGGTTTGCTGTATAAAGTTATAGATGAGAATTCATTATCTGATGAATGTTTTGAAAAGGCTAGAAATATCGCTTTGGATAATAATGATATTGATGAAGAGCTTGACTGCTTTATTAAACTTACAGATTCTCAAAATGATGAATATTTGAATTATCTATATCTTGGAATCTGTTATGCAAAACTAGAAAGCTATAAAAATGCTGTACATTATTTGCTTGAATCTATAGCGGTAAATGAAAAATATAATAATGAAAATAATTATTTAGCTTATTATTGGATAGGATATATTAACTATATAGATAGTGAATATGAGGATGCAGTGAAATACTTTGAAAAATCTTTAAATCTTAATTATGATGATGATGAAAATTATTTAGTTTTATTATGGCTAGGCGACTGTTATTTTAGATTGGGTAATTATAAAAGAGCTTTATTTAATTTAAAAAAATCTATAGAAATTAAAGATGATGAGGCAGAAGCTTATAAATTGATATCCGAATTGTATTTAAAAGCAGGTAAAAAAGAAAAATATAATAATTATATAAGCAAATATAAAAAACTTATAAAAAATACTAACTCATATGATAATAATACTTCAAAAAAATATGATGATTATCGAGAAAATATAAGTCCTGTATTTGAATATGATAATGAAGATAATGATGAATCAGATATTATTTATCAAAAAGAAGAAATAGTAAATAACGATGGAATTCACTCTAAAAAAACAGATATTTATCATTTTATCAATCTTTTATTTCAAGATATAGAAGAAAATGATTTATATAATTTGTATTCATCTAATACTGAAAAAAAATGTTATATAGATTTCAATGATTTTAATATAGATAATTATTTATCATATAGAAATATAATTAATAATGCTATAAAAGATAATTTTGATAATACAGGTAAAATAACAGCAGTAAGAAATATCATAACAAATTTTAATATAAAAAATGGTGTTATAAATGATTCAGAAATAGAGTATGCCAAAAAAGTGATAGATGATATAGAAGAATTATTTAGCTATACTTCAGAATGTATATTAAATACTATGCATTACTATTATAGAAAGAAAGATATAGAACTTTATTTAATATTAATGAATATAATAGAAAATAATTTATAAAAAAAGCACATATATGAAAAATATATGTGCTTTTTTGATTGTATATTATTTATAGTTTGAAAAACTTCATAGCTTGCTGTAATGAATTAGCCTGAGCAACTAAATCTTTTGAAGCATTTTCAGCATCATTTACCAAAGCATTATTCATTTGAGTAGCTCCGTCCATTTCAGATACTGCTCTATTAACCTGTTCAACACCTGATTGCTGTTCAACTGCTGCAGAACTTATTCCTCTCATTATATTAGCAGTTTCATCAATTTTTGCTCTTAAATCTGCAAATATCTCTTGAGAATGATGAGCTGTTTCAGTGGCTTTATTAATTTTATCATAAGCATTTTCAACTAAATCTGTGATATCTTTTACAGATGACTGAGTAGTTTGAGCAAGATTTCTTACTTCACTTGCTACAACAGCAAAGCCTTTTCTTTGATCTCCAGCTCTTGCTGCTTCTACAGATGCATTCAATGCTAGTATATTAGTTTGAAAAGCAATGTCTTCAATAATTTTTGTGATATTTTTTATTTTTGTACTTGCATCATATACTTCTTCTATATTTTTAGTAGTTTGTATAATAATATCTCCTGCTTCATCTATAGAAGATTTTGAAGATATCATCATATATTACGATTCCATTTCTATCAACTATTCCTACATGTATAGCACAGGCATTTTTTTCTCTGAATGTTTTTAAAGTTGAAGTTAATGTTGTTAAACTATTTTCATTAGGATTAGACACCTGTTCTACTATTATTGGAACAGATGCATAAGTTTCAAGTATATAAGATTGTGTTCTAAACCAAGCATCAAATACTTATGCATACCCCATTACTGTTGTTTCAAATCCTTCAAATCTGCTTTTAGATATTCCGTTTTCTGCTATTGTAAGTGAAATGATAAGCATTATTGTTATCAATATAGTAGTAACAATACAAAGAATTACAGGAACTTTCACCGCCAAACTATTAAATTTACTCATCCATATACTCCATATGTTTTCATAAAAAATTATCAACGCTTTGAATATAATAATTATTTTTACATAGTCAATAAATTTTTTATATTTTTACATTTTTTCTAAAAAAAATTTAGATATTTTTAATTGAATTAATAACTAAAAAATAATCATTAATAGCTGATAAAATCCGAATATTATCGATGATATAGAATTTTTAAATATAAATTATGGTGCGAATATTATGAATATTTTTATTAACGGCAAAGAATTATCAGTAATGCTTGAAAATGAAACTAATGCCTATGAAGTATTAAAACCTATAGAAGAATGGTGCAATTCTAATGACTTTTTAATAAATAAAATCATTATAGATAATACAGAAATGCAGCCTTATATAGACGAAGAATATGAAACTATACCTATAGAAAATGTACAGAAGATAGAAGTTGAAGCATTAAGTCAGGCAGAATATTCTTTATATTCTATTATGTCTATTGTTGAGTATATAGAAAAAGTATCAAATACTGATTCGGTTAGTGCTAAAGATATAGAAGATTTAAAAGACGGTATGTATTGGGTATTAGATTCTATACCTAGAACTATATTCCTATTTAATATGAGTTTAGATTCTTACGGAATCATTCATATATTAAAAATGCTTGAAGTAAAGTTAGAGAAATTTAATAATGCATCAGATAATATAGATAAATTCAATGAGTTTTTTAATAATGAGTTTAAGCCTTTCCTAACTGAAAAAATGCTCCCTACTATGTACACAGTAATAGAAGAAGCTAAAATAAATACAATATTCCTTTTTGCAGGAAATATTACCAGTAGTAATGCTTTATATAAAGTGGGAAGTCTTCCTAAATTCCTTCCTTTAATATTAGATATACTTGATTCTATAGTCAATAAACTTCAATCAGGAAATGATAAAGAGGCGTTCATGTATGCAGAGAAATTCTCCCGTATAGTAAGTTATGCATTCAGCATACTTTCAAATGTGGCTTCTATTTATTCAATAGATTATTCTCAAATTTCTTTGAATTCTGTAACTCTTACAGATGCTATAAATGATTTTAATGAAATGATGAATAATGTTTTAGATGCTTTTGCAAATGAAGATTATATATCAATAGCCGATTTGCTTGAATATGAAATCAAAGAAAGAATAGAAAATATTATGAATTATATACCGCTTGTAGAGGAACATATTGAAAAACTCAATGTTTGATTTTGAAGAGGACCTTAATAATTTCAGACCTATGGCTGAAAGAATGCGTCCTCTCACTATAGAAGAAGTTTTCGGTCAGCATCATATATTAGACAAGAATAAAACCTTAAGGAAAATGATAGATAATGATAAAATTACATCTATGGTTTTCTTTGGACCTCCCGGTGTAGGAAAGTCAACTGTTGCATCAATTATAGCTAAAAAAACTAAAAGTGAATATATAAAACTCAATGCTGTACTTTCAAATGTTTCTGAAATAAGAGAAGCTATAAAAAAAGCTGAAAAGAATTTAGAAAACAGAAAAAAGACTATACTATTTATAGATGAGATACATAGATTCAATAAGAGTCAGCAGGATGCTTTACTTCCTGCAGTTGAAAACGGATCAGTTATACTTATAGGAAGCACAACGTTAAATCCATACTTCTATCTTAATAATGCTCTTCTCTCTCGTATAATGCTTTTCGAGTTTAGGAATTTAGATGACAATGATATAAAAGAAGCCGTATTAAAAGCTATCACAGATAAGAGAGGACTTGGAGAATACGATGTTGATGTTGAAGATGAGGCAGTTAATTTAATAGTTCGTTATTCTCATGGAGATGTGAGAAAGGCATTTACATATCTTGAGGCTTCATACTTAGCAACTCAAATAGACGAAACTAAAGAAAAACTCACCATTACAGAAGAAATAGTAAGAGATGTTACAAGCAAGCAGTCTATAACTTTCGATGAAGATGAACATTACAATACTATAAGTGCATTTATAAAGAGTGTAAGAGGAAGCGATCCTAATGCTGCTATTTACTATTTAGCTAGAATGCTTGAATCCGGAGAAGATCCTAGATATATAGCAAGACGTTTATGCATATTAGCTTCTGAAGATATAGGACTTGCAGAGCCTAATGCTATGAATATTGCTTCTTCTCTTGTAAGCATTGTTGATTTTATAGGTATGCCTGAAGGAAGAATTCCATTAGCTGAAGTTACTATTTATTTAGCATTATGTCCTAAATCAAACTCCGCTTATAATGCCATAAACAAAGCTATTAGAGATATAAGAAATGGAGAATTATATTCCATTCCAAACTATTTGAGAGATAATCATTCAGCAACATTCGATAAAAAAAGCAATGAAGAATATAAATATCCTCATGATTATCCTTATCATATAGTAAAGCAAGACTATTTAGAGCATGGTATAAAAAAAGAGTATTATGAACCTGTGGATATAGGCGAAGAGAGAGAACTCAAAAAACGTTATGAGTGGATCATAAAACATATATAAAATATCAATTCTATTTTTATTTATTTCAATATGAAAAAATCTTATCAAAATATGGATTAATTTTGTAAATTATATATAATTAAAAAGTAAATTTGTATATCATATAAATGGAAATATTTATGAAAACAAATAAATTAAAAGTAATTTTATACTTTATAATAATGTCAATATTTTTATTTTCATGTTTAAAAAATAAAGAAGAAAAAGATGATATTATTATATTTGCTTCTGCTAGTTTAATGAATCCATTAAGTGAAATATGTACTAATTATGAAAAAGATACAGGTAAAAAAATAGGCTGTACATTTGATTCATCTGGAAGACTAAGAAAACAGATACAATTCGGAGATTATTCGGATTTATATTTTTCAGCCTCTGCTAGAGAAATGAATGCATTAAAAAGTATAGATTTATTGCAGAATGATAGTATAACAAATGTGGTTAAAAATGATATAGTATTAGTTGTGCCAAAAAATTCAGATATATACCTTGACTCTTTTTGGGATTTAACTAATGATTATGTAACGAAGATAGCTGTTGGAGAATCAATGACTTCTTCTATAGGACAATATACAGAGGAAATATTAAAAAAATTTGATATATACTGAAACGATTTCATTTTGCCGACTACTTCACATTATATAATTATTATCAACTTTTTTGACGCACAAAAAAGTTGCAAAAAACGCAATTGCTAGAACTTTATATTTAAAATATATGTATTAAATGTAGAATATAACC